>CALLVG010000046.1 GCA_938010715.1 uncultured Saprospiraceae bacterium | reverse complement strand
ATTGAATCCAATACAAGTTACGGGTTCAAGTTCGAGTTCAAAAGATTGGATACCGGCGGCCTCTTGCTTCACCTCAATTGAGTCAAAAGCGATACAACCCGTTCTGGTATTTTTGACCATGATGGTATAAAATCCTTCGGCATCTACTTTTGGATTTAGGGTGGTATCATTCTCAATATTTCCGATTCCACTCGTGCTCCATTGGTAGGTAAAAAGGGTGCTATCTTTCGAAGAACCATTTCCATCCAAAACAACGGAAGTTTTAAAACAATCTAAAAACGAAGCCACTTCTGCATCTGCAATTGGCGGAATCGTATCAGCTTCGACCAAAACGGAAGTCTCGTTTGGACAACCATTTTCTAAATTAATAATCGAAACCAAATAGCGTCCTGCTCGATTCACTCTCGTTTTTAAAGTATCAACTGATTCAGTGAAACTACCATCGATAGTACTCCAAGTCACATCGTAATTTAAAATAGAATCCGGGACTATTGATTCTAATTCAACTTCCAAAGTATCGCAAGTTAAGTTGTCCGGTGTGACCGTCGAAATCGATGGAATTGCTTTATTAAAATCTACAAAAATGGAATCCACTTTTTCACAACCGTTGTCTGTTCTTTCTACATTTAAAAAATACCACCCACCTTGATCTACCTCAATTTTAGAATCAATAGTGCTTGTTGTTATATTTCCTTGAAAAGTATTCCATCGAAAATTTAGATCATCAATTGGAGTAGAATTTTCTGCATTCAGTTCAATGCTTTCATCAAAGCAATTTATTTCAAAATCAGTCGATAAATCAAAGTTAATTTCTGGCAAATCCTCAATGCTTTCAACCAATAAAGTATCAAAAGAAGAGCAACCATTATTAGGATTTAAAACCTCTAAAATATACTCTCCTGGTCGGTCAATTTCTGGTTCTAAACTTAGCTCACCACTGACAAATCTACCACCATTCGTGAACCAACGATAGTTGTTAGTCATAGATGAAAGCAAGCCATTTAATCGAATGGTATCTGCTCGACAGGTCAATTCAAAATCCGCTCCTGCATTGGCAGTTGGAAAAGTTACGTTAGCTTCAACCACCACCGTGTCTAAAGAAAAACAACCTGTAACAGTGTCTCGCACTTCTAAAATATATTCTCCAATGATATTTACTTCTGGTTCTAAAGTTGTTGCCCCAGAGGTAATTCCTGGCCCAGTCCATTGATACAAAATTTCAACTCCGACATCAGAATTTGTGCCATCTAAAAAAGTAAAAGTATCTCTACAGGTAATATTCTTTATACTTCCTGCATCTGAATTTGGTTCATTTATATTTGGAATCACTTCTACTGTTTCTGAGGAAATACATTGATTATCAGTATTCTTCACAATGACTGTGTAGGAACCCTCGCATTCCACTTCGATATTTTGCAAAAGTGAATCTGTTCTAAAACAGCCGTCTGAACTTTCCCAATAAAATTCAATATTTCCAGCAGGCAATTGAACCGATAATTCAAAAACAGTATCCTTACAAGTGAGCATTTCATCATCACTTACAGCAATAACTGGCGCATCATCATCAGGAGTGACCACAATACAACTATCTGATTTACAACCATTTGTAAGGTTTTCAACTTCAATACAATAGGTGCCTGGTTGACGAATCCAAGGATTAATTTCAGTCGATCCATTATTCCAAATAAAAGAAAAACCAGCTCCAGAATCTGAACCCGAACCATTCAATTGCAATGAATCGGGATCACATGGAAAAGTCAAATCAACTCCTGCATTTGCAATTGGAGCCAACGTGTCATAAGTCACATTGACGTAAGAAGTGTCCTTACATCCATTTTTTATATTTCTTAAAATGAATTCAAAAGTGCCACCTTCATTGATAGTTGGTTGTAAAATATCAGGCGAGGTAATCAGCCCTGGCCCACTCCATTGGTACTCAAAATCGTTGACCGTAATACCTGCGGAACCTTCCAAAATTGTTGTTGGATTTCTACAGGTCAATACCTTGGGCGGCCCTGCATCCGCTCTTGGTCGAATGGTATCTGTTGGAACGATTATTTGTAATTTATCTGAAAGCATGGTCACTGTATCTGTAACCATCAACTCATAGACTCCGGCCGTAACCAATGGAAAAGGTGTGTTATCATCGGCGATAATTTGACCATTGATCGCTATCCATTCCAATCGAGCATTGGTGAGATTTGAACTTGAAGCATCTAATCGAACTTCTGTAACATCGCATGTAATTGTATCGTTAGATAAAATTTGAATACCAGGGGCGCATGGCTCAAAAAACACATCAACTGAATCTATTATTGTACAATTATTTAAGGTATTCGTCACTTCCAAAAAGTAACGACCAGTGGTATCAACAAAAATTGAATTTTGACTTTGGTTCGATAAAATTACACCATCAATAGTCGTCCAATTGTATGAAATTCCTGCTCCACTTGACGAGCCACTTCCATCCACCAAAACTGAATCTATACCACACGGAACTGTTATATCACTTCCTGCAATCGCCTCTGGCAAACCACCCTCAACCGAAACAGCGACGTCCATTTCTTGTGAACAATTATTGACCGTATCTTGAATCACCAAATTGTACAATCCCGCACTATTTATGATCGGTGTCAATGTATCGGTTCTTGAAATGAATCGCCCATTAATCGTCATCCAATCATAAACAAATTGATTGCCTTGAGATGAACCCGTTGCATCAATTACAAATCCGTTATTGATGTCATCACAATTCAGTTCGATTGGCAATGGAATTATAATTATTGGAGAAACCGTATCGGCTACAAAAATATTATTCGTTGCTTTACAATTATTGGTACTATCGACCACTTCCAACAGATAATTTCCAGGGACAGAAACAGTCGTTTGTAAAACGTTCGTAATCGAATCCGTATTTAAAATCCACTGATAACCAATCATATTTCCAGAAGTCGAACCTGTTCCGTCCAATATCACTTCGTAGTCATCACATTTCAAATACAAGGTATCTTTTACCACAAAGGCAGAAGGCAAATCACCATTTTGTTCAATCAAAACAGAGTCGATTGCTTCACATTGATTTATCGTATTTGTAATGTTTAAAAAATACATCCCATCCGCATTCACCAATGGATTGAGCGTATTTAGATCTTGAATAACTTGACCTGTATCCGTTCGCCATTCAAAATCAAAATCTGTCAGCAAATCAGTTGAGCCATCTAATCTAAAAGTATCTATTGTACAATTCAATTCAAATCCATTGCCTGCATCAACATCTGGTTTTATTGTGTCTCTTGCTACAATTACCAAATCCGTAGCAGTACATTTACTCAAATTATCAACCACTCTAATTACATAACTTCCATCGTCCTTTGTCTGTAAAGTTGGATTGGTTTCGCCAGCAATTTCCATCCCCATATCATCAAGCCATTGCCATTCGATAGTTGGGCCAGCACTCGTATTTATCCCTCCAAGACTCACCTCATCAATTGCACAATTAAGTGTTTTATCTAATCCAGCATCAGCTATTGGCTGATTAATAAATTCGAGAATTTCTACAGAACTCGTTTTTCTACAATTGTTATCTAATTGTAAAATTTCTAAGGTGTAAATACCTGGTTCATCTATTCTTGGTGTCAAAGAATTGGCTCCATCGACAATATTTCCACCCGTAGAAAAGGTCCAACTAATAGTTGAATTTGGCGGCAGAGGGCTTGCTGTTCCGTTCAATTGAATAATTGGAAAATCGCAATTTATAGTATCTTGAAGACCTGCATTTGCGTTTGGTAAATTGGCATCTTCTGCTACAAATACGGAATCAATCGAGCTACAACCGTTATCGGTATTTGTAATTTCTAAAAAATAATTTCCATCACAGGCGACTTCGATATCCAACACATCAACGGGCGTATTGATGCAGCCAGTATCTGTTCTCCACTCAATTTCTAAATTAGGCTCACCTGAATCTACGACACCAAACAATGTATCTGAAGTGATAATACAGTCAATTTGAAAACCATTTCCTGCATCAATTTTTGGCGTAATTGTATCAATGGAAACGGTTACAAAACTGGTATCTCTACAAAAGTTAGATCGATTAATTACTTCCAAAGCGAAGTTACCAGCTTCCGTTGCAATGATGGAAGGGTTGTTTCCTCCAAGTTGAGGAATATCATCTTTAAACCAAATATGTAAAAAATCAGGGCCTATATCTGTGTCTGTTCCGCTCAGCTCAATTGAGGTAACAGAACAAGTCAAAGTCGTGTCTCGACCAGCGTCGGAATTAGGTTTTACGATGTTTTCAAAAATTGCGATGGTATCGGTTTTTTCACAATTATTACTATCATCAATAACTTTGAAAACATATTCGCCAGCCGTTCGAACTTCAATTGTGATTGGATTTAGAAGTTGAAAACCATTCCCAGTTGGAGAACTCCATTCGTATCGAATCGTTGGAGAAGAAGTCCCTGTACCCCGTATTTCAATAACACTATCTCGACAGTTTAGGGTTTCATCCATACCCAAAGTTGCTGTTGGCAAATCATCATCAATCGTCACTTCGACACTATCAATTGCTGAACATTTATTTCGAGTATTAAAAACTTCTAAATAATATCGGCCGTCTTGATTCACGGTTGGTTGCAAAGTTTGATCACAACAAATAATTCCAGGTCCAGTCCATTGATAAGTCATAAAAATTTCGGTCGAAGAACCGTTTCCATTTAATTCATCTGAAGTCGTCAAGCAATTTAATTCAAATCCAATTCCTGCCTCAGCTATCGGAGAAACGATATCCTGAACAACTCGAATTTGAGCAGAATCTTTACATCCATTTTCATTGTTAGAAACAACCAATTCATAAGTTCCTGAATTAGAAACAGTTAATTCATTATTAACTTCGCCAGGAATAATTCCAGTTCCTACTCTTTTCCATAAGTAACTAAAATCACCTTGTGAAGAACCTGTTCCATCAATTGTTACATTCATCACATCACAGTTCAAAGTATCGGGTGTGGAGAGTGCAACAGTTGGCAAAATTTTATCCATTTCAACCTCAACAGTCGTTTCATCAGAACAAGAGGTACCCAAACTATCTTGGGTAACGACCAATCGATAAGTACCTGAATCTGAGACAATTACAGCCGAAAGTGTAGGTGTAGAATTTATCATGCCATCAACTGTATCCCAACTGAAGGAAACCCTTCCATTTGGCGTTGAGCGATTTCCGTTTAGTGAAATTTGAGGGTTCTTACAGGTTATCAAATTAGGAGTTCCAATTTGAGCTTTGGGTTCGAGTGTATTTAAATTTACGCTAATCAAACTATCACAATTGGCTCGATTGGCAGTGGTTGTAATTTCATAATAACCTTCTTCAAATAGCTTTTGCCCAGCAACCAAAATTGTATCTCCAATACAAATAATTGGATTTATAGTGGTGTCAATATCTTCGAGAACAGTGAGGTTCAATTTCACTATACTATCACACAAATTAGTTGTTGGAAAGGTGTCCAAATAAATTCCAGTTCTATTGTAAACACGCGTTCCAACACTAAAATTTGTATTAAAACAAATAACTTCATTTAGGTAGGTTGTATCGGGTAAAACTTCCCTCAAATCCAAAACCACCAAACTATCACAGCCAGTTGGTAAACCAAAATAAACATTATAAGAACCGGCGTTGGTGAATGTACTATCACCAATCGTATATGGCGTTCCAATACAAAAAGAATCAATCAGATTGGTCGGCGGCGGCGGTGCATGAATCGTAACCTGCAAACATTGGTCTGAAATATCCGCACAAAAATTTGGGTCGGTGAGTTCTATTGAATCTTTCAAATCATCCCAACGATTGATTCCATTTGGCTCAGGCAAACTATCCACATCAATTTCTAAATAGGAAAGTCCACAAATTTCATAAGTCCCTGGTGCGAAGGTTCTTAAATCAACAATCGTATCATATTTTACAATTATGGAATCGTTTCCAATCAACCAGCGAAAATCATGGATTGCTGTGTCAGGTTCGTTAACTTGGAGGTTGGGCGTTATCAATAAATCAGGGTCATTTGCACAAAACTCAAATTCAGTTGTTCCAACTATTTCTCCAGCTTCCGCAAAACAACAACTGATGCCAGTTGGGTCGCAAAAAATTAATCTGAACTCGATTAACTCGCCAACATAATCTGTAAAAACTAATTCAGGATTCCAATTTTGGATCACCAACTGCCAAATTCCATTGGCAGTTCCGATATTAAAATCTTCTAAGTTCCCTTGATTGGGGTGATAATTCCCGGTGTATCTTCCTCCATTTGCCCAATTATCTCCATTAGACCAAATACCTCCTTTGCCCGGATCAGGATTGGTTGGATCGATGCTTCTCAAAAATCGAATATCCCAATTCGCATTAATAGTTGTTGTTATTGTTGGATTAGGAAGATTTGTACCTATCAATCGAATTTGTTGACCAGAAGGAGAAATTAAGGTCATTTCTAAGCCACGGACTCTCGTATGATTGAAATTTAATTCTATTCCGCAAAGTCCTTGAGCAGCACTCGATAAATCTGAATTTACTAAGTCATTTATAATAAACTCGTGAGTATCTAAACTCATCTCAGGAATATCAATTCCACAATCCTGACAGCCACAATTTTGGGAAAGCCCCCACAAAGGAGAAAGGAAAAGCAGTACCAGCCATGGGATTAATCTGATCAAATTCATAAAATAAGTAACAATCGGTTCGTTCTAAACTGGCGGTTTCATTTATTTCTACAAAAATACCTGTTTTTCTATCTAAAAACAGCTTATTAATTACAATATTTTTAATGTGTTAGGATTTAAGTGGGTAATCGTTTTCTTTGTGGTTCTTATTTTCAACTAAACCCATCTATGCTCTACGCTTTTGTTCGGCCATTTGCTACACTGTCTTTTGAGGTATATTTTAAGAAAATATACCTTGAAAATATTGATGCTATCCCGTTGGACAAACCAGTGTTTTTGGCAGTCAATCATCCTACTGCATTCATTGAGCCTTGCGTTCTGGCATGTTTTGTCAACAAACCTCTAAATTTTTTGGTACGTGGTGATTTATGGGGTAAAAAGTTTTATAACTTATTGTTGGATGGCGTCCACTTGATTCCGATTTTTAGAAAAAAAGATGGTATTGAAAAGCTCCAAAATAATCAGGATACTTTTAAATACTGTTACGATGCCTTGGCCAAAAATAAAATGATTTTAATCATGCCAGAGGCGAGTACCAAGCAATGCAAACGGTTGCGCCCGCTATCTAAAGGGTTGGCAAGAATCTGCCTTGGTTCGATTGATGCGTACAAAGATTTAGATGTATATATTGTTCCCATTGGGGCAAATTTCACAAAAGCAGATCAGCCAAGAAATAGAATAATGGTTAAGGTTGGAACGCCAATTCGAGTGATGGATTTTTATAAAAACTATCCAGATAATCGCAATAAAGCTGCATTAAAATTAACACAAGAGGTAAAGAAAAATTTAGAAGAATGTGTTGTGGATGTGAAGGATGAAGCAGATGAAAAATTGGCGGATCAATTATTTAACATTGCTCGAACGGAACAAAGAATAAAAATTTTTCCAATTAAAACTCAATCACCAATTCCTTTAAAAATTGAGCAACAAATCGCCCATAAAATTAATGATTTAGCAGAAGCCGAAAAAGAGGCAATAAAACTGCAAGCAGATAATTATAGTTCGCTGCTAAAGACCAATAATTTATCAGATTCCTATCAATATTTTAATGCCAAATGGTATCATTGGATTCTTGTGATTCTCGGTTATATACCAGGATTAATTGGAAAAAAATTTCATTTTCCTATCATTTATTTAGGTAATTTTTTTAAAAGTAAAATTAGAAAAAAGGAATTCAAGCAACCCGTTTTTTGGGGAGCAGGAACCGTTGGAATGTTGCTCTATTATATTTTCTGGGTAATCCTGGGTTTTATTTTAAAATCAAAATTTCTTTGGCTATTTTTATTCGCAGTTCCATTTTTTGGTTATATTCATCTGATTAACAGTGACTTATGGTTTGAAATAAAAAACAAAATGACCTTTAATAAACTTTCAAAAACGCAGAAATTAGAGTTAACAAAGGCACGTCAACCGTTACTCGAATTTATAGAACCAATATTGAGAAATATTTTAAACTAATCAATAATTTTTCGGTTCTCTTGATTACCCTACACAATTCCTATCAAAAAAATAATATTATGAAAAAGGCAAAGACATTAGGTGAGTTAAAGAAGAGTGGATACAAAAGCCGCTCAGTCAAAGATGAATTGAGAGATAACCTCATTGAAAAACTTCGGAATAAAGAGGAGATTTTCAAAGGTATTTTGGGTTTTGAAAATACCGTAATTCCAGATATTGAAAGAGCGATTTTGAGTCGCCATAATATGTTGCTTTTGGGTCTCAGAGGTCAGGCCAAAACTCGAATGGCAAGGTTACTTACAACGCTTTTAGATGAATATATGCCTATCATCGCTGGCAGTGAATTGAATGACGATCCGCTCAATCCAATCTCCAGATTTGGAATTGAACTGGTTGCCGAAAAAGGAGATAAAACTCCAGTCGAATGGATTCACCGTGATGATCGATATGTTGAAAAATTAGCAACACCAGATGTAAGTATCGCAGATTTGGTTGGGGATGTAGATCCGATAAAAGCGGCAACACTCAAGCTACCCTACTCTGACGAACGAGTGATACATTTTGGACTAATTCCTCGCTCACACAGATGTCTTTTTGTAATAAATGAGTTGCCCGATTTGCAGGCAAGAATCCAGGTTTCTTTATTTAATATTTTACAAGAAGGTGATATGCAGATTCGTGGTTTCAAACTTCGATTGCCTTTAGATATTCAGTTTTTGTTTACGGCCAATCCAGAAGACTACACTAATCGTGGAAGTATTATTACTCCACTGAAAGACCGTATCGAAAGTCAAATACTGACTCATTATCCAAAGTCAATCGAAATTGCAAAGTTCATAACCTCTCAAGAGGCGAAATTAGCAGATGCTCAAAAAAAGAATGTTTACATCCCTGAAGCGTTAAAAACATTGATGGAGTACATCAGTTTTGAAGCACGTGAGAGTGAATTGATTGATGAAAACAGTGGTGTTTCTGCGCGTCTTTCAATTTCAGGTTTGGAAAATCTTGCAAGTGCCGCCGAACGTCGAATGCATTTGAACGGAGAAAAGTCAACAACCGCTCGTATATCCGACTTTTGGGGCGTGATACCTGCTATAACTGGTAAAGTGGAATTGGTTTATGAAGGCGAACAAGAAGGCCCTTATGACGTTGCCATGCAATTGGTCAATGCAGGAATCAAAACCTTATTTCAAGAATATTTCGATGATCCAAATACTTTAAAAAAGGACGAATTAGAAAGTGATACTTATGGGATTATCAGAGCTTGGTTTTCTGGTGGGAATGAAGTAAACCTATTAAATGACTCTTCTGACAAAGATTTCAGAAAGGAACTGGACAAAGTTCAAGGTTTGAAGCGTTTGGTTTCTAAACTTAAAATCGATAAAAAAGACGAGTATCTTTTCAAAGAATTAATTATTCACGGCTTGGCGGAGTTCGAGATTGTCAACAAAGAAATTTTGGAAGAACGAATTAATTTCAATGATCTTTTGGCTGGAATGCTGGATGATGGGGATGATTTATTTAAGGGATTTTAGAAAGAAATCCACGGGTCATTTTGAATTTTCACTTTAAACGAGAAGTGTCGGCCACCTTTAAGATGGCCGACACTTTTTACGTCAAACAACATTTATATTTAGTTTGCTTTTTCAGATTCAGGATGAATCAACTCCACCAATTCCATCAAATCAAAAGCATTATTAATCGAATAATCGCCAATTGAAGTTCTTCTCAGAGCAATCAAATGCGCACCACTATCTGCTGCTTTTCCTAAATCGTAAGCTAAAGAACGGATATAAGTTCCTTTACTACAATCAATTTCAAAATCAACTTCTGGCAGTTCTACTCTTGGCAAATCGTATTTCGTAATTTCTACTTTTCGAGATTTTATTTCAATTTTAATTCCTTTTCGAGCTAATTTATAAAGTGGCTGCCCTTTTACTTTTATAGCAGAAAACATTGGAGGGGTTTGGTCTATCCATCCTTTGAATTGTTCTGTTTTTTCTAAAAGAAAATCCTTTGAAATATGGTCAATTGGAAAAGTGCCATCTACTTCTGATTCAGCATCATAAGAAGGCGTTGTTTCACCAAATTTCATGGTACCATGATAAGATTTCGGAAGGCCTTCCAATAAGGACAATTTCTTTGTCCATTTTCCAATACAAAGCACCAACAAACCAGTAGCCATTGGGTCTAAAGTTCCAGAGTGACCGACCTTTATCTTCTTGACATTCAATCGTTTACGAATGGCCCAGCGGACTTTATTAACGACATCAAACGATGTCCAATCTTTTGGTTTATCAACCAATAGCATGACTCCTGCTTGAAAATCAGCAGTAGCAATGTCAGCCTTTTTGAGAGGGATAAGTTGTTCCATTAAAACAGTCCTGAAGTTTTGGCAATAGCGATTAATCCGACGATAATACAGTAAATTCCGAACCACCAAAGGCGACTACTTTTTACCAATTTTATCATCCAAGTACAGGCCAATGCGCCAGTGAAAAATGCAGCTACAAAACCTGCCAACAATGGCATTGCCATGTCTTCTGACATGACCATTTTGCCATCTAATATATCTTTAGCCATTTTTCCTAAGATCAAAGGAACGACCATTAGAAATGAAAAACGCGCTGCTCGCTCTCTATCAATTCCCAATAAAACGGAAGTCGAAATTGTCGCCCCTGAACGCGAGATTCCAGGAAGAATTGCAAACGCTTGGGCTAATCCGATTAAAACAGCATTGGAATAACTTACTTTTTTGACTGTATTTTTTGCTTTATCAGCTACAAACAAAAGTGCGCCAGTAATGAGTAACATAAAGCCAACTAATCGCAATTGCCCTTCAAACAAAACATCCATCATGTCGTCAAAAAACAATCCTACAAATGCTGCTGGAATCATTGAAATAATAATTTTCCAAACAAAAGCCCGTTCGTCTTCATCGGTTGGATTGAAAAACCCTTTTACGATATCTGCGATGTCTTTTCTGAAAACCCAAATTGTACTCAGAGCGGTTGCACCGTGGAGTACAACGCTCAAAAGTTCTTCATTTTCTTTAAGGCTATCCATTCCCAAAATAGCTTGACCAATCTCGATATGCCCGCTACTACTGACTGGTAAAAACTCCGTTAAACCTTGAATAATACCAAGGATGATTGCTTCAAAAAGTCCCATTAATTTTAATTGATTCTGTGAAAAATTATGAGGGGGAATTTAATATATCTCAACTATTAGACTTTATTCTAAAATATTTCGTATGCAAATAAATACTTCTTTTTCCGCTACTTTTCGTTAAAAAATCTAAGCATCCGCCGCCGCGGATGCTTAGATTTTTGCCTCAATTAGCAAAAAAAATAAGCATTCGCTGCTCTACAAACTATTATAGAATAAAGCCTATTTAAAAATAGCATAAACCTCCAAACCTAATCCTGCTAAAATCACAAACGGTGCCAAAACAGTTCTTCTGAAACCATAAATAAGGTTTTCATCCCAAACATCTGGACTTGGCATTTTACCGCCTGACATCAGTGCCAATCCGACTATAATTAAACCAACTCCTGCCAACATAAAAATGTAGTTATCGCGGTTGAACATCATTTCTTGGGGCTGTCGTTGCGTTTTGGAAGCTTGAGTGCTTCTTTTACTTACTGTAGGTACAACTTTAGGTTTGGCCTTTTGACCTTTGCTCGTCACTACTACTTTACTTTTTTTCGTCTTAGGATTCGTGTTTTTCTTCTGACTCATTTAGATATTATTTATTTAAAATCAGTTAGATGCAAATTATATAAAAATTGACGCAAAATTATTCCTTAGTACATTTCGTCAACGCGCATGCGAAGGTATTTATTTACAACGTAAAAAGTACTACCTGCCGAAATAACTATTCCCAAAACAACCAAAATAACCATCAGGAAAATTAGAGATTGGTAGTTTGTCACTTCTTTTATTTCTGGAATATCATTTTGGATAAATAGTAAAATTCCTGCAAGAGCGATTACCGCACAAATTCCACTAATACATCCATGAATCGCACTTTTCTTAATATATGGTTGGCTAATAAATTCCCAGGAGGCGCCTACTAATTCCATATTTTTTATTAAAAAACGATTGGAATAAAGGGCTAATCGAATCGTATTGTGAATTAAGAATATTGCAATAAAAAGCAAGAACAAACCAATAAATAAGAAAATCCAACCTATTTGTTTAAGATTTTGAGAAATCATTACCGCGATATTTTCTTGAAAATAAATATCACGTACCACAAAACTTTCTTTAAAAGGTTTTATCAATTCACTAATCGTATTATCTTTCAGATAGGAGCTATTTACATTGAAAGTCACCACATCAAAAAGCGGATTAGGCATATCTAATTTTAAAAACTCCTCTCCAAATTCTTTTTGCAACATGGTCGCTCCCTCTTCTTTACTCAAAAACTGCACACTGCCATTTTTAACGAAAGCTTGACTTGATATATCTCGAATAAACTTGTCTCTATTTTGTTGACTAATGTCGTTTTTCAACTCAACGACAACCTCCACTTTCTCTTTCATAAAGCGCATAATCTCTTGCGCCTGAATCATCATCATACCAAAGAACCCAAGCATAACCAAAACCAAGGTCACTCCGATGATGGAGTAAAGGTAATTTGGTTTAGTACCTGGAACTTTGACTTTTTCAGCAGAAGACATTACAAAATTTAAAATGTAAGTTAAAATTGAGTTGCAAAAGTAGAAAAAAGGAAGGATACAATTACCTTGGGCACAAACAGACTGAAAATAATGAGATTTTTTTTTATACTTCTTCTATCCATTTGCGCTACAAATACTACCCAAGCGCAATTTTCTTTGAACAATGCCTCTTTTGAGGGTGAGGCGCAAGATGCTACCATTCCAGTCGGTTGGATTGGCTGCGAGCCAAATACCACTCCCGATATTCTTCCTGGATATTGGGGCGTTTACACCGAAGCATCAGAGGGAGAAACCTATGCAGGAATTATCACCAGAATGGATGGCACTTTTGAAAGCATTGCTCAACGAACCAAAAAACCTTTGAAAAAAGGAATTTGTTATGGTTTTGCCATGGACTTAGCCTACTCAAAAACCTATTCTGGGTACAATGGAAAAATAAAATTAAAAATATGGGGAGGCGCCACTAAATGTGACAAAACTCAATTGCTATACGAATCTGGAGTTATTGAAAACACGAATTGGCTAAATCATAATATCCAATTCACACCAAAATCAAAGCTCAAATATCTAATTTTTGAGGCTTCCTTCGATGGCGCTAAATCCAAATTTTATAATGGTAACTTATTAATGGATAATATTTCTCCAATTAAGGGTTGCAATCGTGCGTAATTTTAAATTTGTTAGAGTAAAGTCTGTTAGGAATGGTTCAAAAATAAATTTACCTTCCTTTGCTTGTTCTTTTTTCCTTCTGCTGCGTTGAAAAGCATGCTAGATGCCTTGCATCTCTTACGTTTTTCGCTTTGCAAGAAAAAAAAATAGCGGCCGATAGAAACCCAATTTATTGCTGAACCATTCTTTAGTGAAGAGTAAAACAAATCAAAATCACGGATTCCCAATCACCGCGTCGGATAATTCTTCATTTTCTGTAATTTCAGCTTTACTCTTTGGCGTTTCTTCTGTCAAATTTGGGTAATCCACTGTGTTCAATGTTTTCATTAATTTATCTCTAACGACCACAAACTCGTCCATTTCATGAGCAGGAAGTGGTTTTGGAGGAGGAAATTGTAAACGACGATGATTGACTTGTTTGCCATTTTTCCAAAATCTAAAACAAACATGAGGGCCCGTTGCCAATCCAGTTGAACCAACATAACCAATCACTTGTCCTTGCTTCACATGCGCTCCAGAGGTAATTCCTTTTGCAAATTTTTGCATGTGCAAATATTGCGTTTGGTAGGTTTTGTTGTGTTTTATTTTGACATAGTTTCCGTTCCCTCCTTTTCTGCGTGCTTCCAAAACAACGCCATCTCCGACTGCTAAAATAGGTGTTCCACGCGGTGCAGCATAATCTGTTCCCAAGTGAGGTCGCACTCTTTTCAAAACAGGGTGAAATCTTCTTCTATTAAATCCAGAAGAGATTCTTGAGTATTTTACCGGTGAAACTAAGAATCCTTTATTCATTGGGCGGCCTTCCAAATCATAAAACCCAGGATGTTCGCCTTCATCGAAATAAACAGCTTGAAATTCGTTCTCGCCAGTTTTGTAGGAAGCGGCATAGAGAGAACCAACACCCACCGTTTTTCCGTCAATAGATTCTTCCTCGAAATATAATTTGAATTGATCTCCTTTTTGAGCATGGTGAAAATCAATTGACCATTGCAAAGCTCCTTCCATTTTACCCGCCAAATCATTACTCAGTCCAGCTTTATTCATGGTCATCCATAATGAACTTTCAATTACGCCAGAAGCAGTTTTTAGATCTTTTTTGATGGGGTGCTCTACAAGTTCACCCGTCCCTGTTTTCAAATCAAATTTGTAATATTTATAAACGCTTGGTTCATAAATTAAGTAATTAGGTTTGTCAGAATCTTTTTTTGTCAAAAAGAAATAATTCTTCCCAACGCGCCAATTATTTACATCAAAAAAGTCTTTGGAAGTATTGATAATATTTTCAATAATTGGATATTCAATTTGATTTTTTTGAAGGATTTCTCCAAAAAACTCGTTGTTCTTGATTGTATTTTGAGCAACTTGAAAAGTATCAATCGCAAATCCCCATTTTTGATTTGGTTTTGTTAATTCAAAATTTCCAATCGACGGTGTCATGCCCATTGATTGAAATTGATAATTACTTCCAACGTTATTTTTAAATAAAAAAACAATACCGAAAAGTATTGCAGCGAGAATTACGAGTTGTGAATTTTTCTTTTTGGCTAACGCCACCACCGATTCAAGATCAAGCATTTGTTCGATTTGTTGAGCTTTGGATTAATAATTAAGGCCCCAGGTATGCCGCAAATATAATAAAGCAATGAGGTGAACAAACCTTAATCCAGTAAATAATTTCGTTGTATTTTAAATATTAACATTTTTACTATCCATTGTTACTGAATTACTAATTTGTAAAATATTCTTTGTTACTGAAAGACTCTAAAGGCGTCAAATCTATCGTAAATATTACATATTGTTTTCTAAATTTTATTTTTCATTAAAAAAAACGAATTCTATGAAAATCATGAAATCAATTATTCTTTCTACAATTATTTTTATTTCCTTTTGTGTCAATTCATCGGCTCAAAGTACGGAACGTTTTATTCGAATTATTGGTAATGCTAAAACTGAGTCTGTAGCAGACAAACTAATGATTGTCCTTAGCCTTTCTGAGGTTGAACCAAATGAATATCGCAAAATTCCATATCGTTCTTATGATGAAGTTTACAAAGAATTTGTTCAAAATATTGAAGGTTTAGGGTATTTAGAGAAAAATTTGACACCAATTTTTGCGCAGTCAAAAAAATACCAAAAAACAAGAACTGAATCCTATAATTTACTTATCGAAGCCAAAGATTATGGTAAAATTTCTGATTTAAAAATTGAAGGATTTAAACTTACATCTTCTAAATATTATCATTCCTCAAATGATGATTCCATTGAAGAAAGTCTTGCACTTGAAGCGATACGAGACGCAGAGAGAAAGGCAAAATCTTTATGCGATAAAATAGACAAGAAACTTGGAAAAATTCTAAATATCGAAGATACCTCAAGTGGATGTTGCAATAATTTAGGAGAACAAAAAAAGCAAGTCATTTCAAAAGCCTATAAAGTTACCATCACATTTGAGTTACTTGATTAACATCATAATTTGACAATCAGCTAAAATCAAATCTTAAAATGAAATCAAAACTTTTTCTGGCAATTGCTTTTTGCTTTCTGTTTTTTTCAAATACTATTTACGGACAACAAGCAGAATCAATTTCCACTTTAACCATACTTGGAAATAATAAATATTCAGATCGTCCAATTGGATACGGTATTGAGATCTTATTTTTAGAAGACAAAACCAAATGTGACCCTGCAGTTGGGTTTAGGACTTTAGAAGAACAAGAATATCAATTTGAAGAATATATAAAAGATTTTGGTTGGAGCAGAAAAGATTTTAAAGAAATCAAAGAGGATCTATTGATGGGCGCGCCCAATAAAAAGTTAAAATTCACTTCTACTGATTTTTCTGAAATTTTGAAACTAATGCTGCTTTGTGAACAAAACAAATTTGAAGTTTCTAAAACCTTTTATCTGTTCAAACCACATAATTTTGAAAATGAAGATGTCAGAGCTATTGGTGCGTTGGAAGACGCAATCGAAAAGGCAGCAGTTATCTCCAAAATAGTTGGAAAGAAAATTACTAAAATTTTGAATATTGATGATGATACTACCAACGCTTCGATTTTCAAAAAACAATCCGATTTTAATACAGAACAGTATGAATTACTATTAGAAATGCTTCAATCTTTTGGCAGTGAAAGTAGATTTGAAAACGAAAGAGTTAGTCACAAACAATCTGGAGCGTATAGACTTAGAGTTACTTTTCAAATTGAAAACTAATGGAAATTAATTATGGTCAACTTTTAGCCAAAGCATCTTTATAAGCCTTCAAACATCTTTCTCGCGCAAATTTATGGTCAACAATTGGCTCCGGATATTCGTCTGTCCCAAATTCAGGAACCCATTTCTTGATATATTCGAAATTTTTGTCAAATTTCTTTTGTTGTGATTCTGGATTGAAAATTCTGAAATATGGCGCCGCATCCGTTCCACAACCTGCCGCCCATTGCCATCCCCCATTATTACTTGCCAAATCAAAATCTAACAGTTTTTCGGCAAAATATGCCTCACCCCAGCGCCAATCAATAAGCAGGTGTTTGGTCAAAAAACTGGCCACTACCATGCGAACTCGATTGTGCATATATCCACTCGAATTTAGTTCGCGCATCCCTGCATCAACCAGTGGGTACCCCGTTTTCCCTTCACACCAAAATTGAAATTCTTTTTTATTGTTTCGATACTCAACCGCTTCGTATTTTTCGCGGAAAGCGTTGCCCACCACTTTGGGAAAATGTGCTAAAATCATGGCATAAAAATCTCTCCAAATCAACTCGCTCAAATATACTTCTGAAAGACCTTTTGCCTTCAATGCTTTTTGGCGAATACTAATCGTTCCGAACCTAAAATGTACTCCTAATTTTGAGGTTCCATCTACTGCTGGAAAGTTTCTTTTTTCGCCATATTCTTTGATCAAACCACGAGAAACGGTTTGGTTTGGAAAGTCAATATCAGGATTTTCAAAACCCATTTCTTTTAAAGAAATATCATCTAATGCTTTGGTTTTCAATAATTTACCAAAATATTCTTTGTTGGGATATGGCTTGAAAAAGTAAGACAATTCCTCTGGTTTGTTGTTTTCATTTTGCCATGTTGACATTTTTGATTCGAGCTTTTCCTTCCATTTTCGGCTGTAAGGCGTGAAAACCGTATAAGGCGTTCCATCTTTTTTTAAAACCTCATTTTTTTCAAAAATAACATGGTCTTTAAAAGTATGAAAGGAGGCATTTTTTTGCTCTAAAAGCTGACGAATTTCCTCGTCTCTTTCTTGAGCATAAGGTTCGAAGTCGTGGTTAGTAAAAACCTTTTCAATTTCGTATTCATTCAACAAATTCGACCATACTTCTTTAGGATTTCCATATTTTAAAATGAGTGAAGAACCCAATTTTTCCAACTCAATTTTTAAGTCAGAAATTGTGTTGTGAATAAAGGTAACTCTCGCATCATTTTTGGGTAATTCATCTAAGATATTTCTATCAAAAATGAATAGAGGCAAAACTGGCAAATCATCTTTTAAAGCTCGATAAAAACCAGCATTGTCATGCAAACGTAAATCCCTTCTAAACCAAAAAATTGAAATTTTTCCCATAAATATCTACTTTAGAACAAAACCAAATACCGAGTTTCAAAACAGAAACATTGGATTGAGGTTCATGAAATCCGAAATTATTATTTTCTTTGGCAAAAAGTAGAATGAAATCAATTTCATTTTGCAAAATGTAAATTCCAATTATGATTCAATCAATAATTTTTATCCTTATCGCGGCAGTTGCCTTTGGCATTGGAGGCAAGCAATTTATGAAAGTAAGGAGAAATATCCTTCTTGGTAAGGATGTAAAAATAGAAGGTAATACTGGCGAAAGATGGAAGAATGTTTTTCTAATCGCTTTCGGTCAAAAAAAGATGTTCAAACGCTGGATTCCAGCTGTTTTCCACTTCTTCATTTATGCAGCCTTTCTATTCACACAAATTGAATTGATTGAAATATTTGTAGATGGAATATTTCATGTTCATCGATTTTTCGCTCCAATTTTAGGTGGATTATACACGTTTATCCTCAATTTCATTGAGATTCTTTCTCTTTTGGCATTCATTTCTACGCTTGTATTTTTGGCAAGAAGAAACCTCTTGAAAGTTCCAAGATTTATTAAACCTGAAATGGAAGGATGGCCAAAATTGGATGGTAATCTTATCCTTTATGGAGAGTTACTGCTACTGGTTGGAATTTTCACAATGAACGGAACAGATACTTTGCTTCAAAAATTGGATCCTGCTCACTACCCTTCCACTGGAACTTTGGCAGTAAGTAGCTGGCTTGGCCCGATGCTTTTTGGTGGGTTAGAGCAATCAACTTTAGTGATATTGGAAAGAGCTGGCTGGTGGCTACATATTTTGGTAGTTTTTGCATTTTTGAATTACCTACCATATTCAAAGCACCTTCATATCATGTTGGCCTTTCCTAATACTTTCTATGCAAAATTGACGCAAAAAGGTGAAATTGAAAACATGCCCGAAATCATGAACGAAGTAAAAGGCATGATGGGCATCGGTGATACTCCAGCAGAAGAAATGCCTATGGACGCGGAATTGCCCGAATTTGGAGCAAATGACGTGATGGGTTTAAGCTGGAAAAATGTGATGGACGCCTACACTTGTACCGAATGTGGAAGATGTACCGCGGAGTGCCCTGCCAATCAAACAGGCAAAAAACTCTCTCCTCGTAAGATAATGATGGATGTTCGTGATAGAGCAGAAGAGATTGGTAAAAAATTGGACTCAGGAAGCGAAGAATACATTGCCGCAGATAAAAAAATAGAAGGTGTACAACTTTCCAAAGATGTTTTTGCAGATGGAAAAACACTTTTCGATTATATTTCTCGTGAAGAAATACATGCCTGTACAACTTGCAACGCTTGTGTTGAGGCTTGCCCAGTGATGATAAATCCGTTGGATATCATCGTTGAACTTAGACGATATGAAATTTTGACTGAATCAAAAGGGCCTTCTGATTGGTTGCCATTATTCAATTCGATTGAAAACGGTGGAGCAGCTTGGCAAATGTCTGTCGAACGAGATGCTTGGACTAAAGAAATGTAATTTAGAGCTTGTTTAAATTTTTTATCAATTGGCTACAAATGGCAAATTTAATTTTGAATTGCGTTAAAAAGCCTTTGATGTTCTGGCCTCAAACAAACCCAGGATGATAAGGCATTGCCTACGTTTTTTTTGCCTTATTCAAAACAAATTTTCCTCACTTTTGCTCATCATAGAATTCTAAACAAGCTCTTAACAAAACCGAATCAATCAATAAAGCCTTGATAATCAACGAATTATCGAGGCTTTATTTTTTAAAGATAAAAAAAATGAAATTCTTTAAACAATCATCTTAAACTACTGTTAAAGGGATCAAATTTGGCTAATGTTTTTTGTTTGTTTATACAAGAACGCCTTCCTCGACTTCGGTTGAGGAGGCGTTTTTTAATTTAGAGTCTTACAACTTTACGAACAATCACTCCACTTTTTTTTGTAAAAATGCGCATTACATAAAGACCAGATTCTAATTTATTTCCATTAATTCTAATTCGCTTTTTTAAGTTTTTTCTTTTGCGAATGACTCGCTTTCCAAGCGAATTATAAAGTTCAATTTTCTTTATTTTCAATCCATCAGTTTTTACATCAACCAACAGTTCTTCCTCAAATGGATTGGGATACAAATGAAGTAAATCAGCTGCCGCAAAATTATTGGTCGAAGAAGGATTATTAATCCATTGCGAAATTTTAAAATGAGTAAATTTCCCTTCAATAACGGAGAAATCTTCTCCACCAATAAAGCCCTCATCGTTGCTCTGAAAAGCCAATGCTTCGATTTGTGCACGCACTATAACACTACCCAATTTTATCTTTCTTTTGTTCCCAGAAAAAGGGCTAAAGTCCTGATAATCAAAGAGTAACCACATAAAGCTATTGCCTTGCTCAGTATAACCTAAAAGCAAAATTTGCTTTCCATCATCAGAAATATCAGCAGCTGTTATTTGTCCATTTACATCAAATTCTGCAATTGGATTTACTGAAATATTATCACCTGATTTTGGCAAAACATACAATCGTGTTTTCTCATCCACCCAATTTTTTGAAAATAAATAAAGACTATCTCCATAAGCGAAAAATGCTTCGCAATCATAATCATTGTTTCGATTTTGAGGAGTAAAATCTACTTGATCTGCGTAACTAAAAGTTATCTCTTCTGCACTTGCCGTATCGCTGCCCAATTCAGATTTTGGTACTTTGATAATTTTAAGATTTCTCCTTGTACCCAAGTTATTTCCAAAATCCCCGATGTACAAAAAGTCATCATCAGCAGTGAGGTCTTCCCAATCAACATTCGTGGTGCCATCAATCCAAATGCTTCTTTTTATCTGACCATTCATGCTATCAATTTCAAATACTTGAGGGCCATTTCCACCATCATTTATAGCAAATAATTTATGACCCAAGAATTGAAGACCGGAGCATTCATTGAGTTCATCTTCAAAAACTGAAAGGCAAATTGGGGTATAATTTGTTTCAAGGTAGATACAACTCCCATCGTTTTCTACTGCCGTTTTATCGTAATTTATTGCTTGCGGATCGGTGCATCCTCTTTGTGCTTCTGTTGTATCAATTGCAAAAGCCAAGAGCATGAAACAAGTCAAAACGACCCATTTATTTGTCTTTGCAATTTTTTTAATATGTATTTTCATAAACTTTAAATGACTTTTCTATGTACAGGACAAAATTAGAATCGGAGGTTTACTAAACTTGATTTTAATGTAACTTCCGATATCAACCTTTTAAAATCGAGCCTTTAATTTAAGGCGAAGTTTAGTAAACCTATGTTTTGTCCTGTACTAAGATGACTTTTACAAAAATAAACGAAATCGTTCTTTTTAAAACTATTTTGAAATAAGGGCGGACATCAATCAACTATAAATATTTTATTTATAATCTGCTCATTTACAATGACTTGTAAAATGTAAGCCCCCGAAACAAGTTGCTCAACAGATAAGTTAATCTTAGGCTGATTGACGTCTTCGGAACTAAAAATCTCCTTCCCCATCACATCAAAAACCTTCAAATTTTCAATTGAATTATGTGGGTTTTCTGTTTCAACCCAGAGGCCTTTTGACGCTGGATTTGGGTAAACTTTTATTCGCTCTTTTTTAATTTCATTTAACCCAACTGTTGAGCCAAAAACTGCAATATCATAGTTGGCATGATGAGGCTCCGCTAACTCAACGATTGTGGCGATGGTAGCTTTGACAACCTTGCTCATAAAGGTAAAATTCAAAGAATCCAACACATCATTGGGGCCATGATAATGTGGATTTCTAAAATTAGCTCCATCTGTAATCATGACTGCAGGAAGCCCAGCCAACCAAAAAGGAGCATGGTCACTTCTCAATAAATCAGGCGTCAACACACCTGTTCCAGGGGCAGATAAGCCAATGATTTTCAAATCTGGAACATGCTGTTTGCCTATCGTTTCAAAACTATTTTGAAGTTCAAAACTGTTTTCGGTGTTTCCAACCACATTGATAAAATTTCCTCGAAAAGAATCCGCTTCAAGTTCAGCTAACACGTCTGGAAACAAAATTTCGAATCCAGTAGGCAAGCTTTGACTACCCGGTTGATTTGAATAATATCCAATCATTTCAAAATCAAAAAATCCATTACAATCCTCATCGGGGTGCAAGTTATTACCCGTATAATGGATACTTCCGTCAAGTCCTTCTTCTTCTAAATCAAAACCTATAAATTTTATGGTTTTTTGAAAACGGTAATCTTTTAAAATTCGTAATGCTTCTAACATTCCAACAATTGCAGAACCATTATCATCTGCACCAGGAGAGTCAAAAACGGAGTCAAAATGCCCACCAACCATTAAATAATCACCATCAAAAACAGTTCCTCTCAATGTTCCTTCGATATTTTTTGCTTCATAACTTCCCAAATTGAAAGGAAAAGATTCCCATTCAAGCCCTGCATTTTCAAAAGCATTTTCTATCGAATCTTTGGTAGCCTCCAAATGTTCAGCCCCAGTCACTCGATGCCTAATTCCTTGAAAAAATGAAAGCTGATTCTTCAATTCATTACTATCAATTTTTGAGATAATTTCTTCAATATCAAAAGAACCGCCATCCATCGCCAAAATTTTTACAGCAAGATTTGCCATTTGCTCACCATAGTTGAATTTTACAACTTTGTTCATTCCTGGAGGAATACCGCTACCTTGATCTCCTGTTGCCATCACTTCCCAAGGGAAGGTTACTCCCCCATTCTCAGACAAAAAGACAACGATACTACATTCATCATTTTCGGCATCAAAAAGGTTATAAGTCACAGTTAACTCATTGTTATTCAGGTCGTTATCTACATTTACTATTTCAACATCAGGAATCTGATTTTGAGAAAAAAGAAGCAAAGGAAAAGCTAAAATTGAGAGGAGAAATGTTTGTTTCATTTTTTTTATTCCAAATATAAAAAAAAGCCTCGCATGAAATGCGAGGCTTCGTAATGTATTATATTAAAATTAGTAGAATTTACTCTTTAATTGGAGCCGCTGGAGCTTCCTTTGCATGAGCCTCCTCCATTTTTTTCATGGCATCTTTCACTTTATTTTGTGCAGCTCCTACACTTGAAGCAGGTGAAATGGCTCTTACATTTGTACTCATTCTTGTTTGATCAACCAAACGGTAGCCATCAGGAATTTCAAACTCTTTATCTTTTATTTTTTTCTTATCTACTTGTGCTGTAATGGTAAAAGACTTGCCAGTAGCAATATCTTTTTGAGTAGCTTCCATTACCATAGCATTCATAATTCCATCTCTTGAATTTACTAGTTTTAAATATTCGGCAACCGTCACAGTTTTTGGAAGGATGTCTTTGATATTAACTGGAACTTGCATCGTCACCCAAGCTTGGAAATCAGTCAAATTATCTTTGATGGTAACCTCATGGCATTTGTATTCACCAATCGTTTTGGTTTCACCTGTCTTAATAATTTTTGTAACGCCTTTTTCTTTTTTATCAGTCGAAACACCTTTTGGCATTTTCAACGGTACTCTTCTTTGCTTGATCGCAAGTTTGCTACCCTGCTGAGTTTGAAGGGAAATTTCTACTCTTTCGTCATTTAAGATGAAAACCTTATTGCCTGCTTTTGTTGCTCCAGGCAATGTTGCTGCAACTTTTTTACCATTAATCAAAAACTCCCCTTTCAATCCTTTAACATCAGAATTAACCAGTTTGATTACACCTTCAAAACTTGGAGCAGCCTTTTTTTGATTTTTTTTCTCTGCTTTAGCTCGTGTTTTCTCAAATCGCTTATACTTGGGAACTAATTTTCCGTCAGTGTTTTTCTTGACAGTTTGTTTTCTATTGGTTCGGCTCTGCTGCTTCACCTGAGCATCAAGTCCAAAAAAACTAAGACTAAAGAGAAGAATTAATACTTTTTTCATGTTTATGGAATTTATAATTTGATTCGTAAGGTAAATCATTACCCAATTTAGAAATGCAAAAGTCTTAAAATAATGAGAGTAATCCAACATACCTATCCAAAGTTAATGCCACAAGAAAGTTAAACTTCCCTTACCACCAATTGCTCTGCCCAATTTCTTAGGGCATCTTTTCTTGATTTTGGCGCATTTACTTTTTCGAGTTGTTGGTACGCTTTAACGATGTAATCATTTTGAAATTTTTGGGCCGTTTCAACTACTTTCAAATCTTTAAAAATTTCTTTGACGCGATTGATTTTTGACTTTTCGTCCTCAGTTTCACCTGAATATAAAGCCAATAATTCCTTTCTCTGACTTCCTTTACTTTCTTTGAGAGCAGTCAGATAGAGCAGTGTTTTTTTGTTTTGAACAATGTCTCCACCTACTTTTTTACCAAATTTTTTAGGGTCACCAAACGAATCCAAAACATCATCTTGTATTTGAAATGCTACGCCCATCCAACGAGCAAACTGCTCAATCAATTTGGCATCCCGCTGTTTCGCTCCACCTACAATAGCGCCCAAACGAATCGCTCCACCAAGCAAGGCAGCGGTTTTCAATTCAATCATTTTTAAGTATTCTTTGACTGTGACCTTGTTCATGGTCTCAAAATCCATGTCATATTGTTGGCCTTCACAAACTTCTATTGCTATTTTATTAAAAACAGGAAATAATTTTTTGAAGTATTTACCTTTTTCAACTTCAAATAGATAATCATAAGATAATAACAACATTACATCTCCAGACAAAATAGCAGTATTGGTATCAAACTTATGATGAACCGTACTTTTCCCTCTACGGAGTGGTGCCTCATCCATAATATCATCATGAACCAGCGTGAAATTGTGAAATACTTCCACTCCATGCGCAACAGGCAAGGCTCGTTCCCAATTATCATCAAAACAATAACAACCCCACAAAACTAATTGAGGGCGCATTCTCTTCCCACCAATAGATAAAATGTAGTTGACTGGTTCGTACAATTTTTTTGGAGATTGATTTAGTTTCTTTTTCGTAAGAAAATCAGTGTATTTCTCTATGAATTGGCTTGAAATTTGCATTTGTTGGTGATTATATATGAGACGTATTAAAAACCATTGATACCGAACGGCAAGGTAATTTATTTTACAAATATCTCCCTGCTTTCATACTCAATTCTACAATCCTTCAAAATACCGAAATCAAAAAATAGCACTTTAACATCATAGTTTCTTAATGAACTTGATGTGTAGATCTGCCAAATCAAAATGTTGATGAATACGAAAAGTAAGGTTCCAATCCTACTGATTGAAGATAATAAGGGTGATGTAGATTTGATTCGTATTTACCTAAATGATGTTGGTTTCAAACATGAATTTCATACCACTGACTCCTTAATTGATGGTATCGAAATGGTCAATACCCACGACATTGAGATTGTGCTGCTCGATTTGTCTCTTCCTGATAGTAATGGTTACAAAACGCTCTCTCGATTTTTGGAGAAGGTGCCTTTCGTGCCAATCATCGTAATGACGGGCATGAACAACGAGATTATCGGAAATCAAGCAATCAAAGCTGGTGCACAAGATTTTTTGGTTAAAGGTCAATTTGATGGCAAAACGTTGGGTCGTTCTATACGCTATGCCTTGCAGCGATTCAAGACGCATTCAAAATTGGAGGAAATGGCCAAAGAATTGGCCATCAGTGAAAACCGATATTTGGAGGCGCAAGAGTTGGCACATTTTGGAAATTGGGAAATGGACATTGTTGGTTTTAAAATGAAATGGTCTGATGAAATTTTTAGAATTTTTGGGTTTGAGCCAGAAACCATTTCTCCTTCGCTTTCAGATTATTTAGGATATGTACACCGAGAAGACCGAGAAGCTGTTGAAAAGTTTTTCGAAAACTCAGGGAAAGATGGGCAATTGCATCGCATCGAACATCGAATCATCGTCGGTGGCAAACAAATCAAACATTTAGCTATACAGGCCAAAATATATTTTGACGAATACTTTGAAAAAGTCCTTTTGGTTGGTGCGCTTCAAGATATCACGGAGCGGAAACTATCGGAGCAATTATTGTTCGAAAAGCAAATTTCTAACCAAGAAGCAAAAATACAAGAGCAGGTTTTTGAGGGTATGAACTTTCAAATCAGAACACCACTGAACTCTGTAATCAATTTGCTTTACTTGCTCGAAAATACAGATACCTCTCTTCAACAAGCAGATTTTATCTCTAAACTAAAAACCTCCGTTGATGACTTGTCTATTGTTCTGAACAATATGATGAACTTCAGTGTCCTTTCAGGAGGAAAACTGACAAAGAAAATCGAAGAATACGTCACTACAGAATTTTTGAACGGACTTGATAAATTAGTAAGTATTAAAGCTGAAAACGCAAAAATTCAGGTAAACTTTGTTATTGAGGAAAATGCTCCTAAAAAGATATTGGCAGATGGAGGAAAAATTTCTTTAGTATATTTCAATCTAATTGATTTGCTATTAGGAAAAATGAGTAGTGGAGAGAAACTTTATACCAAAGTTGACATCAATGATAATTCAATTTTAAATTTTAATATTTCTAATAATGGAAAGCCGTTTGGTTTCAATGAAATACAGGAAGTTGACAGTGATTTTGACCAAAATAACCTGACTAACGAGCAACGCCACACACTCAATTTTAGTATTGTTAAAAAATTGGTCGAAAATTTAGGTGGGCAGATTGATTTTATTGAAGGTGACAAAGGAAACGAAATTGTTTTGAATTTACCCATTGAAATAAGCGCCACTTCCAATACATTTGAATTTCAAAAACCAGTGGAGCAACTTCGTATTTTGATGGCTGAGGACCACTTCCTCAACCAAATGTCCACCAAGAAAGTACTACAAACTTGGTCAAATAAAGTCGAAGTAGATATTGCTGAAAATGGAAAACTCGCCGTCGAAGCATTCAAATCCAAAAAATATGATTTGGTATTAATGGATATCCAAATGCCCGAAATGAACGGAATAGAGGCCACAAAAAAAATAAGAGAAAACTCTGACATTCCAATTATAGCCCTTACCGCAAACGCTTCAAAACAAGAGGCAGACAAATGTATCGAAATAGGTATGAATGATTATTTATCCAAACCTTTCAAACCCCAAGATCTTTATCAAAAAATAATGGAGTGTTTGTCTCCTGTAAAAGTTTAGAAACGCTCAAAAAAAACTTCCCGATTTCAAAAAATCATTAGACTTTATTCTAAAATATTTTGTATCCATGCAAATACTTCTTTTTCTGCTACTTTTTTGAATTGAAAAGAGAAGTTATTTTTTAGTAATGAAGTTGGCTCAACTTTAACTTCAAGGCAACCAAATGTGGCACTTTTATCGCTTTACCTCGAAGTGAGCAATTATATCGATAACTTATAATTATCATAGTTGCTTATTACAATCAAGTTTTCAAAACACCTGTTATCCACTCATTTTCAATAGATTAGGCAACGATTTTTTATTTTTTTCGTTATCCCTATGCAATAGAACTCTAAATAAATTAGTTCCTTTGTCTGCGATAAAGAATGATAAAAACATACTGACTAAGGAACGTGTAAAAAATAATTATTCAACTTTGTTACAATTTATTCTTTACATGTTCCTTAGTAGTCTGACAGAATTATCTTAGAAAAACTTTTTGAACTATTTTTTCGTCAATCAAGGCATTTTTTCTTTGCATATCCGTTGATACGGAACTACAAAAAAATCACGAAGAGTGGTGGGAAAAGAGCCGAAAAGTTATTAAGCTAATTCTGTCAGACCACTTATAATTCAAAACTGGCCATTCTCTGACTTTATTCAGAATTTTATAATGAGAAACGACAATAGCTTCCTTCCTATTTAGTTCAAACAAATATTATGAATCTTAGATTTGTTTTCACATTTGTGTTAATTCTATTTTTCCAAGCGCTCTTTGCACAATCAATGATTGAAAAGGCAGATAAAGAGTATGAACTTTCTGCTTTCAAAAAAGCAATTGATACTTACCTCAAGGGTATCAAAACAGGTGATTATGATGGTGCAACCCTTTCGAGATTAGCTGATTGCTATCGCCTCACCAATGACATGGCCAACGCAGAAAAATGGTACAATAAAGCCATTGACATGCAAAACGTGCCGCCTGAGCAGATTTTAAATTTTGGAAAAGTTTTGATGGCCCAAAAAAAATATGATGACGCTAAACAATGGTTTAGTATTTATGCTACTTCTGATCAATATGTCGGAACCAAATTTTCTGATAATTGTGATTTTGCGAAAGCACACATCAATGACGAGACTTCTTATGTCGTTTCGGGTTTAAAACAAAATGCAAAATCATCTGATTTCGGCCCAACGGTAGTAGATATAGAAACCTTGGTTTTTTCCTCCACAAGAGGTCATAATGCAAGTGCTCCAGGCAGTTGGGGTCAATCTCAAAACTCCCTTTACAAAGGAAAAATAACCCAAAATGGGCAAATTGGGAATATTTCAGAATTGCACAGCCAATTGACGCAAGCAACCAACGAAGGTCCAGTTTCTTTTTCTTCTACCTTGAACATGGTTGCTTATACAAAAAATAATTTTGTAGAAGGCATACGTCAAATTCCTGGTACAGGTGAAGAGTTAAACATTTTCATTGCGGAAACAGATGGCAATAGAGACTGGAACAAATCTAAATCCTTCGTTCATAACAAATCTGGATTTAATACTGGCTACCCTACTTTTTCACCTGATGGAAAATATATGTACTTCGCTTCCAATAGACCTGGAGGATTTGGTGGATACGATATTTATGTGGTAAAGAGGTTTGGAAAATCATGGTCTAACCCTGAAAACTTAGGGCCAGTCATCAATTCAAAAGGAAATGAGATATCGCCATTTTTTAATGGTACAGACCTTACCTTTTCCTCTGATTGGCATTCAGGTTTTGGAGGGTTTGATGTTTTTAGAGCTGAAAAAACGGTGAACGAATGGGATAAAATTTTCCATTTAGGAACAAAAATCAATAGTCCTTATGATGATTATGGTTTTCTTTTTAACAATCAAAAAAATCAAGGATACTTCGTTTCTAACCGCCCATCTGGTCGAGGGTTAGAGGATATATACACCGTAAAACTGACTGGTACTCAAATTGCTTTTGTCGTAAAAAGTGAATCAACCGGCTTGCCTTTGGAAGGCGTAACGATTGATTTGACAGAATGCGGAGGTTCTTTAATAACCACCAATTCGTCTGGAAAAGCAAACATCGAAACAACCAGCAATCATGATTGTTTGGCGACTTTCAAAGCACCAGATTTCCTTTCGGAAACAATGAGTATTTCTACCCTTTCGGGAAAAAGATTATTTGAAATATCCTTAAAAAATCAAGGGGATATTTATCAAGGCATTTTGTTTAATGCGGAAAATAATAAACCAATTAGCAACGCTTCAATAAAAGTTACCAATCAGACAACTGGTAATTCGCACATTATCAAAACAGATGTTGCTGGTAATTATGCGCTCGCACTTTCAGTCGCCACCAATTATATTTTGAAATACTCGAAAGCAGGTTTTCTTGAAGTCAATCAAACAATAAGGACTGGAGATGGCTCGAAAAGAGATATTTTAAAACCAATAGCCTTAGCACCAATTGGTTTGGCAGGTGGAGCAGTTGTTTCGAATGACATCCCCGAAGTCACTCCTAAATCATATTCTTCAACCACAAGAACCACGACGAGCCCTCCTCCTTCTGCAAGTACCACTACTCGCTCGACAGTACCTTCTCCTACGACTGTTGTCACCACGACATCTGTGCCAACAACAAGCGGAACAGTTAGCACCAATACAGAGAAAAAACCGACAAGGGTTTTTGAGAATGAAATTCCAACCACTGAAATAGTAAACGATTTCAAAGAAGCATATTCCATTCAATTGATGTCTTTGGGCTCAAACTCTACCGTCATCGTAGAAGATTACAAGGAAGAATTGAAGGATTATGGTGAAATCTACTACGTCGAAGAAAACGGCTACAAAAAAGTAAGAATCGGTTCTTTTGACAGTAATGGTGCAGCAAAAAAAGCGAAAAATGCAATTAGAAAAAAAGGATTCAAAAGTGCATTTGTGGTGCCGAGATTGGTGGCCACCGAACCAACTCCTGTATCAACTTCAACGACTTATACGCCAAATACGCCAACAAAAATAGTTCAATCTTCTCAAGCTAATACTTCATCATCATCTGGTAGTACAGGCTACAAAATAAGGTTAGCTGCTTATAAAGATGTAAAATGGTTTGATGCCGAATCTGTCCAGAATTTCGGAACGATTGAGCAAACAAAAAATGGTGAGTTCACAATCATGATGCTTTCTGGATTCAATGATTTAGCTGCTGCAAGGACTGCGAGAGATTCAGCTAAAACATCAGGATTTAGTGGCGCATATATTTTTCAATATGTTAATGGAGTCATGACAAGGGTTCAATAACGACCTTTCATATAGACATAAAAAAGCCACTGATTTTTGAAAATCAGTGGCTTTTTCTGTCTATTTAAAGTTATATTTTTTGGATTTTTTCGGTTGAAACACCTTTTGCAGTGGTGATTTTTACCAAATAGATTCCATTTTCTATTTCAGAAATATCAACATAGTCCGATGCTAATTTCAACTTAATTAATTTACCATTCAAATCGTAAACCTCAATTTTATTAATAGTAGAATTGGCATTTACTATTAAGTTATCCGTTGCAGGATTTGGATAAATATCAACTTTGGAAGCTGATATTTTCTTATTTGAGATTTCCTTTCTCCCGTTAGAGGGATCGATTACTAAATTTGTCGAAATACAAGTTTCCCTCGAAATACTGAAAGCTCCACAAACGTTATCATTGTCGTTGGCTCTTACCTCAATAGTAGCGGGTTGATTTGGTCCTAAACCAGTAACTACGTAGGATAATCTTCCAGTTTGCATTCCAGATTGACCTCTAATTAAATCCACAGAAAAGTCATCGACTATCCCAATGTCGTTCCAAATAAATTGTATCCAATCTGAACCTCTATTACAAAATATTTTTGCTGGCGGAATAATAGTATCCACCCGAATTTGTTGACTAAACATCGGTGATTGACAGCCATCGCCTTCAACGTCCAGTCCTATTGTAAAATTACCATCATTATTAAATTGAACTACATAAGGCCCTGTACCTGAACCACTTATGATATTTCCACGAGGAATGGAAAAGTTGTATCCGGCTGTCGCAGACGCATTTCCAAGATAGGTGATAGTCGCAGTTTGGTCTAAACAAATTCTGGAGTCAATCGAAAACTCTGGTGATAAATATGGAGCAATATTGACTCTTTGGCAAACTTCATTTGAAGTTCCGCAATCATTGGCAGCAGTAACACAAACGTTGCCATTCAAAGCTTTTGAAACAACCAATTGGTGGTCATTTGTAGTTACTGTTGTACCATCTGGCAAAGACCAATTATAAGTCAAGGCATTGCGCAGATGGGTAGTTTCAAATAAAAATTCTTGGTCAACACAAGTTTCACCTGACACCTTGTTTAGAACATCTAAATCGCCAATTGACTTATTATTTTCGCTTAAATTGATAGAAACTGAACAACTGTTTTGAGTCAATGAATCGGTAAAAGATAAAATGTAATCACCAGCGCCGCATCCTTCAGCAAACAATCCATTGGTTGCATTGATTGTACCATCAGAAGAGCTCCATGCTGTTATGATATTTTGTCCTAAAACGGTTGCATCTACCATCAATTGGGTGCAGGTATCAATACAAAAAATAGAGTCTCTAAATTGGTTTACCGTAACACTATCCAAACTATAAGTTGGGTTGAAAATAATTGTACTATCACAACCTGTTAAGCTTCCACCTTCGATGACAATCGTGGTAGAATCAGTATAGCAACTGTCACCAATCATGTAACATTGTCCCATACAAAGGTTTGTATTGATTTCGAATGGGACTTCAATTATTGGAATTATCGTGAAATTTACGATACTATCACACCCTTGTACATTTTGTAAAACTTGTTGTTGTGTTCCGAAATTGTTGTACTCGATACCGTTCAAAGTGTAGGGTAACTCATTTTGACAAAGAAAAACAGGGGGAAGAATAGAAGGAATAACCGGTAAAACAACCACTGGTAAAATTGCGGGAACACCACTATAACATTCATTGGAAGGAGTGCATCTCACAACACCTCCACCTGGTGCGTCATAAGTCACGCAAATATTCCTCGTTCCTTGTCCGAACAATATTGTACCATTTGTTGGCACAAACCATTCGTAATCAGTAGCATATTGAACTGGGTCAATTGAGTAACAAATTTCTTGTCCAGTACATACTTCGAACCCTGGATTTACGTCACTAAGAATCGGACTTGGTGCGACAGGTGGTAGCAAGGTTTGATTTCCAGTCAGACTCAAAATAAAGCTACATTCATCTCCATTCACACCATCAACCATTATCAGATAGGTTTGTCCAATATTAAGATTGGAACCTGTAATATTCCCACCAGAATTTGGAAGGGCATCTGTAAAACAGTTTGATACTAAATTTAGATTTTGGTCATACATCGCCATTTCAATACCATCTCCATTAGCACAAGAAGTTGCTGAAAGTTGAACATTCACCGTTGTAGCAGCAGCAGTAAATGATGCCCACTGACTATTTTCTATAGTTCCGCATGGAAATGAGTAATTGGCATTGTCAGGTGAAAAACCTGCAGTATTGCTAAAGAATCCATTGCCACAAATATTGCAAGGGCTAAAGAAGTTGTCACCTCCAACTCCGCAATTTTGGGAGACTAATATTGATTGGCTGAATATAATGATTAAAGAAATTGTAAGTAATCGGGTCATAATTTTATTTTTTTATCCTACAAAATAGAAGTTTTAAACATGAATTAAAATCATCACCACAACTTTAACATGTAAGTAGTCTAACATAATTCTGTCAGACTACTTAGATAATTTACATTAAAGTTGTTTAAGAATTCATGATTTCGCGAAAGCAAGAATAAAATCTACTATATGTACTAATAAATCAATCGCTACTTCGGTACAAACTCATAGCAACCAATATCTGCCTCCGTGCCACGTGCAACTCCATCCAAATCAAAGTCAATTCCGCTGATTGGAACCGCTTGACCCTCGGCAATGGAGAGCGTATCCAAGTGATAATCATCCATATCTGTATCGCGAAAGACGGCATCGCCTGAGTTGAAATTGATGCATGGATTACAGAAACTAAAAAAATCAGGATGTGAACCTTCTTTTGTTTCATCAGTCAAATCATTGACTCGAACGATACAGTTTTTCAAAGAGTAATTTAATTCCGCGCCTGTTCTTTCATTAAAATCGGTGAGACCAATTTCGTCCTGGCGACTTCCTAAAATAATACAATTATTAAAGTTTGCATTTAAATCATTACCCGCAGCAAACTCACAAAAGTCATCTAAACAAACGCCATTGGACATACTCAATGCCGCTGCATCGACGCCATAACTGGCCATCGTACAATACGAAATACGATATTCACCTCCATAAATAAATTGCATCGCATTGCCACCATTACTATGAATCAAGCAATTCACCGCAGTAATAGTTGAGTGGACGCCAACCAATCCAACACTAGTTGTATTGAATATTTTAGAGTTTCGGATAATCAAATTTGCGGCTGAATCGACGACAACACCAAGTGAGGAATTTTTCAAAACCATCCAGTCTATTTGATTAGATTTGCTTTCGTTATCAATAAAAATTCCTGACCACTGCCCTGCTCTTTCCTCAAATTCTTTTTCGATTCTATCGCCTTGAATCACGATTGGCTCTTCTAAGGTTCCTTCCATTTTGAGGGTTCCTCCAGCTTGAACGAAAATCAAACCTTCATTGAAAATACCCAATTGGTCGTTTTGTGTGATACCGCCATGCATATAGATTTGAGTGCCTGCTGGTATGGTCAAAGTACAATTATCCAAAACCATTATACCATAAATTACATACGGTTTTGGATCGTTCCAGGTGATATTATTTGAAGTACAAGGTGACCAAATCGCCCCGCTACTAAATTGATTTGGAAGGTAATTTGCGTTTTGACCCCATGCCTCTAACAAAATTCTTTGCTGATTTCCATTGGTTTCAAAAATGACATAATCTTCGATTACAAATGGGCTGGCTGACAATGGCTGATCTGGATCAACTGTCACCTCCGCAAAAACATAAATACTGTCTTGTGCTCTAATTTCAACCTCTGTTTGCTCGTTACTCGGAATGCCATCCACGTTCATTCTGAAAAATGCGCCATTCGTACCCTCTATTTTTATATTTGAAATTTTGATGGGCTGGTCGTTTTTATTATAAACTTTGAAAAAACGAGTCGCTGAACCCAATTCCGTAAAAACAGTATCGAAGCGAAGCGTATCCACCGAAAATTCTAAACTGGCTGAGCTATCGGTAATAAAATTCTCATCGGGACGACAGGAAAAAACAGCTAAGACAATTACCAAGAGGAAGAAAGAAACTTTCAAAAACGAGTTCATATAATTAATTTTGATACCCCTTCAAACGGCTAAAAATCTTTTGTGTTTTGGCTTTAAGGATTAAACTTTATTGAGGAACGTGTAAAAAATAACTTATAACAGTTTGAATATTCTTTTTCCCTTGCTCTTCGTTAAAAATACTCACCAAAGCTAAGGCATTGTCTGCGTTTTTTGCCTCGATCAATGAAAAAATAATTATTCAACTTTGTTACAATTTATTCTTTACATGTTCCTTATTGAATCTCTGATGACCAATCTGGCTTCTGGCCCACAATTAAAAATCAAATCTAAAACGCTTAGATTTTCCAAAAATCCATATTTATATTCAAATACTTGTGGGTAGTGTTTTGGCAAGAAAGCATCGTCCTCAAACTTAGAACGCGGATGTATTTTATTTCTAAAATCACTTGAAATTGGCTCCTCACTTTTGAAGTAGGTATCAGAAGTAGATATCTTATTATCCAAATCTAAAATCGTCTTTAATTGTTCCAACACATCCATATTCAAATCAAAAAGGTAACGATGATTTTTATAAAAAAGTGGCTCAATTAAATGTTCGTAATGTTCAAAGTATGGAGACTTTCGATAACAATTTTGAAAGGCACGCCAATGTTTCAACTCCCAGTTTTCGGCATACGAAATTACGGTATCGGTGATTTTTTGCTGCTCGTTTTTCCCTTTTTTCAAAGGCACTGACAATGGGTAAAGTCCATACGGCCCCATGATATGGCAGCGATTACGATAGCTTCTTTTCTGATAATTTTCGTGGGCTTCAATAACAATCTCAGCCCCACTCATCCACTTTGTAAAAAACTGGACGGAGGGGAAATATTGCGTTTCTATCAATATTCGATCTGCACTCATCTTTTTGAAAATGTTTTTGATTGATACATTTCCATTTGTATGTAAAGCTTTTCTAAAATTAAAAATTTGGCATCGATGGCCCTTGCATAAATCTTGCAATAAAATCACTTAAAAATTGAGGCTCAAGCATTATACTTATTGAAATTAAAAAACAAACTCCGTAAACCATACCATAAAAATGGGCATCATGACCAATATTATCTGTTCCTTTTTTAGCCATGTCATTGGAGTACCACAGGTATCCAATCAACATTACTATTGCTGGTGCAGGTGGAAACAAAAACCATTGCCAAGGGTCATAGATCACGTAACTGGTCAATATTGCAGATGTACCTCCCGATGCTCCAACTGCAGTATAACGAGGGTTGTCTTGGTGTTTTAAATAACTATAAATAGAAGCTACAATAACAGCAGAAAAATAGAAAACAATAAAAAGAGTTCCTGACATGTTCGCTCCAAAGTAAACTGTAAAAATACGTTCCGTAATAGAACCAAACTGCCAAAGGACAAACAAATTAATAAACAAATGCCCCATGCTCGCATGCACAAAACCATGTGATAAAAATCGATACCACTCCCCTTGTCTTTTTATGACATAAGGTATAAAACTCAGTTTATCTTGTAGTCCAGGTACATGTGGCATTCCCTGCAAAATTCTTGGATTGGCTGCAACTGAGACAATCGCCGTAATAATACAAATGATAATCGTCAAAGACATTCTCGTAATATTTTACTCATTATGATAAGGTTCACCGCGCAAGATAGTCATCGCACGGTATAACTGCTCTAAAAAAAACAAACGAATCATTTGGTGGGAAAAAGTCATTTTGGAGAGCGATAGTTTTCCATTGGCTCTTTGGTAGATTTTTGGGCTAAAACCAAAGGCACCTCCAACCAAAAACACTACTTTTTTTGTAGCAGCAATCTGAAATTTTTCTATTTTTTTTGAAAACTGAACAGAGGTAAAATCCTTTCCTTTTTCATCCAAAATCATTAGATGATCTTCATTATTCAGTTTTTTTAAAACCATATCTGCCTCTTTATCAAGGAGTTGCGCAGTAGTTAGGTTTTTAGGATTCTTGATATCAGATAGAACTTCGTATTCAAATTTGAGATAATGGGGCAATCTTTTTTGATAAATCTCTATCCCATTTTTCAAATAGGCTTCGCTCGTTTTTCCAATTACCCAAAATGCTACTTTCATTTGCGAGAGTTTGTGAGGAGTGAGAGTTTGAGAGTTTGAGAGTTTGAGAGGAGCGAGAATTTGAGAATATGAGAGGAGTACACGTTTAAGCGTTCTCAATCCTCTCATTCTCTCATACTCTCACTCCTCTCATACTCTGTCACCTAAAAATCATAATTTCAGAAATCAATAATTTTCTGGATTTATATTCTTCACGGATTTTTCGAGTCACCCAAATTGCTAATTTATTTGAACCTGCTTGATACAAACTTTTAATAAAACTTCTTGCTCCTCTTACTGCTGGTTCGCCAACGTGATTTTGCAAATAGATATCAATTTTTTGCCAAGCCAATTCCTGAGTTTTCTTTTTGTCTTTTTCAAAAAGTTCAACTGAATATTTTGCAAAAACAGTCAAATTATCTGATTTTTCAAACAAATTAAACAATGATTTCTCATTTTTTTCAGAAAGAAAAAGCTCAGCTAACAAAGTAGTTCGATTTTCACTTTCTGGCAAAACTTCAATTCTTTCAATCAATGAATTTATCTCTTTTGCACCATCTGAAAATTCATCTCTAAAATATTCAAAATATGATGGATTCAAAGTCGTTAAAATTCTTTTTGCAGCAAAGAGCGCGATGGCTTCTCCCTCCTCTTTATTCAAAGCAATTTGCAATCTGATTTCATCCAAATTGCCGTGTATGTTTCGATATTTTTTATCATTAAAACCAAAATCCGTCAACCAATAAACGATTGAAAAATAGCCGTATTTATTGGCCAATTCAACCGAATTCAGCAATAGCCATTGTCGATTGATGAGCTTGGCTTTTAATCGTTCGTCTCTATCCTTTTCATTTTCTATAGTGATGAAATAAAAAAGAAAGATTTTGGCTTCTAATGCTCGATTATGATATTTTTTATCTGTTTCTACTTCCAAATGACTCATCAATAATTCCTCAGCATCTTTTATCGAAATGATTGATTTGAAAGCTGTTAAAAACAATTTTTCAATTTTAGAAAAATGAAAATATCGTTGACGAATAATGACCACGAAAAAATTGGCAATCTTCAAACGAAGCTCAGGTGAAATCGGTTCTTTTAGCATCTTGATGATCATGAGATAGACCTTTTCCAAAGTCGTCACCAAGTCCCCTCTGTGTGCCGTCAGCCGAGACAAAACTGGAGTCACTTTTTCAATAATACACCGAAATGCCTCAAAAACTTCGAGGTAATTTTCACCTCTAAATTCATCCTCAATTTCCTCAATCAGAATATTGAGTAGATCATGTATTTTTTTCGCTCCACCTCTCGAAAAAGATAGGTTGGCTGATTGATTGGAACGTATCATGGTACCCAACAAATTCGCGTATTTATCTCTCGTATCAGGTAAAACAACACGTGTCGCAAATCTTGTTTTCAGAAAATTAGTGAATTGTTGATCCTTCCGAGCATAACTCGCCAAAAATCGAACTAACTCATCTTGCCCAACATTATTGATAATCGTCGAAACGGTCAATCGCTGTGGAGGAGTCGGCTTTTTTATTATTTTTTTTCTTGCCGCAGGAGCTGGTTTCTTTTTCCTAATATCTAAAAAAGAAGCAATCGAATGTTTACAAATTTTTGTTTTGAAATATTGCTCACATTCGCAGGTATATTTTCTTATTTTTCGACCGTAAGTTTGTACTTCCACTTCTTTGCCTTCATATTTTCCTAACCAAAGATTTTTTTCGACCTCCTGCATGGGCTGCCTCGATTCATCCAATAACAAATCTTCGGAGGCAATGACCAATTGCTCTTCAACTTGAGATTCGATTTTATCGAGGTGGAGTTTCATAAAAAATTAGGTTTTAATGCTTTCGGCTTTAGTCGAATTAGCAAATATAAGAAACCTGCCACGGGTTACTTAGTATTTAGCAATATTGATCTAAATTTAATTTGTGAAACGATTTCAACTCTTAAAATACATTTTGTTTCCACTTATTTTGGGGTAGTTGCTTTACGGTTGGATTGTTCTTCGTTTTAGTAACAGCTACATTTAAGATAGAAGATAAGTAGCACGACTTAAATAAGGTGATTAAAAAACTGCCATTCTGTCACATATCATATCAATTGTATTATCTTTGCGAACTTTTTAGAGCGACCATTGCTTTTTGTATTAAATCAATGGAAATTCAGTTTAAAAAAATAGTTGCGCATGTATAATGACAACCCAACCCTTTCGGGATTAAATAAGGAAATAGACGAGAAAAAGCAAGGTGAAGTTTTTTACCAAGAGGTCTCAATTGATGAGCCTGATGGCAAAAAATTCTACATCGAAAGCTACGGCTGTCAGATGAATTTTAGTGATAGTGAAATCGTTGCTTCAGTTTTGGGCGATGCAGGTTTTGCTCCTACTAAAAAGATGGAAATGGCAGATTTGATTTTGATCAACACCTGCTCTATCCGAGAAAAAGCTGAGGAAACAGTCCGCAAACGTCTCCGAATTTTTGATAAAATAAAAGAGCAGAAACCTGGCACAATGGTCGGTGTTTTGGGCTGCATGGCTGAGCGCCTCAAAAAGAAATTTTTGGAGGAAGAACGATTGGTTGATTTGGTCGTTGGGCCAGATGCTTATCGTGATTTACCCAATTTGGTTTCAACTGTAGAAGATGGTGATAAAGGAATCAATGTTCTTTTGAGCCGCGAAGAAACTTATGCAGATATTAGTCCAATGCGTTTGGGTTCAAATGGGATTACCGCATTCATCTCCATCATGCGTGGTTGTGATAATATGTGTTCGTTTTGTGTCGTGCCTTTCACACGTGGTCGCGAGCGGAGTCGTGATTCATTCAGTATCGTTGCAGAAGCAACTGACCTTTACAAAAAAGGATTCCGTGAAGTGACTTTATTGGGTCAAAATGTGGATAGTTACAAATGGACTAATCCAGAATCAGAAGAGGTTGTAAATTTTGCAAATCTGCTCGAATTGGTGGCAAAAGTTCATCCTGATTTGCGCATCCGTTTTTCAACCTCTCATCCAAAAGACATTACGGATGATGTACTTTTCACAATGAAAAAGTACGAGAATATTTGTAAATATATTCACCTGCCAGTTCAGTCTGGAAGTACTCGAATATTGGAAAAAATGAATCGTACCTATACTCGTGAGTGGTATATGGACAAGGTTCGTCGTATCTACGAAATCATGCCTGAGTGCGCTATTTCGAGTGACACAATTACTGGTTTTTGTACCGAAACGGAGGAGGATCATCAAGAAACTTTGAGCGTCGTCGAGTTTTCACAATACACTATGAGTTATATGTTTTTCTATTCAGAAAGACCTGGAACTTTAGCCGCTCGCAAGTTTGAAGATGATGTTCCAATTGATGTTAAAAAGCGTCGATTGAATGAGGTAATTCGTCTGCAAAATCAAATTTCTCACAACCTAAATCAGAAGGATATTGGAAAGACTTTCAAAGTTTTAATTGAAGGGGATTCCAAAAGATCCGACCAAGAATTTAAGGGAAGAAATACCCAAAACAAGATGATTGTTTTTCCTAAAAAGGAGGGATTGAAACCAGGAGATTACTGTGAAGTAAAAGTTAATTCTGCATCGAGTGCGACGTTGAAGGGAGAACTGGTTGGATAATTTAAGTTAAAATTGAATTTCGACCATTTTAACTCAAAGGAAATCTTAAAATTAAATTTGTACGAGTGTTTTAAATAGATATTGAAATTTTAATCACTTAAAATTTCTTATTATGAAAAAATTTAATCTGGTGAAAGCTTTTCAAATCCTATTGATTTTTATTTTTTTTTCAAGTATTTCCTACGCTCAGACTTATGGGATAACACTACAAGGTGGAGTTGAAAGTAGAAAGTTATTGAAAGAAGAATTCCAATTTTCAAATTTTGATTCAACCTTAAAAGTGAATTTAGTTTCAGGTTATGAAACGCACTATTATGCGGGTTTCAATTTGTATAAAGAAAATGGTACGAACTGGGATTTTTTAACAAGTTTTGACTTTTACAACATTCCTGTTTTTTATGATCTAAGTCAATTGGATCCTACCCAATCTCCAGATTCCCTAAACTTCCAAGAAGTTGCCAATTGGAAAGCATTTCGAATCGCTTTGTATGTTGATAGATTTAAGCCATTTGCAAAAAGGAATGATAAAGTTAGCATATTGTGGGGTTATGGAATCAGCCCATATTATTTCAATTCTGATATTATTGATAGCAAGGTTTCAAACCTCTATCGCAGAGAAGATCACATTGGAGGAGTAACAGGTCGGCTTTTAGGCAAAGTGTTGTATAAATCTAAAAATCCAAGATTTCTATTAGACGGTGTAATAGGAGTAAATCTATTTGACTTTGGTTTTGAATATGTAAGAAATTACGACCCAATGTTGACAATGAAGCAACAAACAAATTCCATTTTTGATTTTCGTACCCCTGTTTCTCCTCTAATAAAATTTGGAATTACCTACTTGTTAAATCCAATAAAGAAATCTAAATCAAATGAGTAATTTGTATAGTATTAAAAAACGTTTTTTTTCTAATAGCTCCTCGGAACTACTGGATTTTTCTTTTATCAATCGGCTAATTCAAACTTCCTTACTTCTTCTACTTTCCAATTTTGCCTACAGCCAATCTATAGGATTGGGATTATACAACGGCTACGATTTCGATAAATTTACGAGATTAGAAGTAAAAGAATCCTCTTTTGATTCAACTTATCGCACCACGAGTACTGTTGGAAATGAGGGAAATTTTAAAGGTTCTATCGGATTAAACTTTTATCGTCAAAACTATTCATCTTACGATATTATTTTTGGATTCAATAACTACTCGACTTCACTTTTTGAACCTAATCGAATTGTCAGAGACACCAGTGGCACTATCACTTTTTTTGATACTTCTATTGGTCGAAATGTAAGAAAAAACTATTCGCTTGGGCTTCATATTTTCAGACCTTTCGCCACCAGAAATGAACGGGTGAAAGTATTATGGGGATATGGAGCTGATGCTTTTTTCTTTTATTCAGATATAAAAGAGATTAAATCCACAAAACTTTTCAGACACCGAAGAAGAAAAACTGGAATCGGTGCAAAATTTTTAGGTAAAGCCGTTTATCAAACCAAAAATAGACGATTCCTCTTTGAAGGCATATTTGGTATCAATGTACTTGATTTTGGAGTGGACGATAGTAAAAACTTTAACCCAAACCTGACCTTGCGTCAACAGACCAATTATTTTTATGATTTTGATATGCCACTCGCTCCTACTTGGCGGGTTGGAATAATCTACCTTTTTAATCCAATTTTAAAAAGGCAAACACTTGAGAAAACACAAAATGAGTAATTTACAAACCATAAAACAACGCTTTTCTATCATTGGTTCTTCAGAACTGTTGGATAGAGCGTTGAGTACCGCAGCGAGGGTCGCTCCCACCGATTTGACAGTCTTAATAACGGGTCAATCAGGAGTTGGAAAAGAAGTTTTTTCAAAAATCATACATGACCTAAGCAATCGGAAGCATAATAATTTCATTGCCGTAAATACTGGAGCAATTCCATCTGGAACTATCAATTCAGAATTGTTTGGTCACGAAAAAGGCGCCTTCACTGGCGCTTCAAATGACCGAAAAGGATATTTCGAATCGGTGAACGGCGGAACGATTTTCTTGGATGAGATCGGCGATATGCCGCTTGATACGCAGGCGTTTTTATTGAGGGTTTTGGAATCAGGTGAATTTATCAAAGTAGGTTCTTCAAAGGTTCAAAAAACAGATGTGCGTGTGGTCGCAGCGACTAATGTAGATTTAATGGATAAAGTTAGAAAAGGAAAATTTCGGGAAGACCTTTACTATCGTTTGAATACTGTTCCGATTCGTATTCCTTCTTTGAAAGAAAGGGCGGCTGATATTCCATTGTTATTTAGAAAATTTTTGGTGGATTTTTCTTCAAAATATCGAACGACGTCCGTTCAATTGGATCCAGAATCTTATGCCTTACTTCAATCTTATAGTTGGCCGGGAAACATTCGTGAATTAAGAAATTTGGCAGAGCAGCTTTCTGTCATGTCTGACGAAAAAATCGTTTCTCCAGAAGATTTAATCGAGTTGTTTCCTCAACTCTTGCAACGAAATCTACCCATGATTCCTAATACTGGAAACGGTTCCTCTGATGGAGCTACTATGGGTGAAAGAGATATTCTTTACAAATTCCTTTTTGAAATGAAAGCGGATTTGAAGGACTTAAAAAATTTAGTTTATGGCTTGGCACAAACCAATGATTTGGAAATGCCACAGGGTGAAAAAGTACAACCCTACTACCCTTCTACACTTCCTGCCAATGACTTCCAACCAGCTGATTATCAGATAGATAGCGAAAAAAGAGGCGCTAAACCGATCATCATAAATTCACCAAACACAAGCTATCAACCTACCGAAACTGTTGAGGAAAACCTTTCTTTAGAAGCCATGGAAAAAGAGATGATTGGCAAGGCACTCAAAAAGCATAAAGGACGTAGAAAGGAAGCGGCTGAGGATTTAGGTATTTCAGAAAGAACGCTTTATCGAAAGATAAAAGAATACGAATTGGAGTAAAAAAAGAATCCCGAATTTCCAATCAGGCAATCCGGGATTCAAAATAGGTTAGTAATTTATATCTTAATCTTAAAAATGTAAAATTTCTCTTAGTTCAGATTCTGATGCGGGTTGTCTGTCATCGACGTTCATAACGAAAGTTAAGTCTAAAGCATCATTCTCCAATTTAGCAAAGTCTTCAGGTCTGAAAACCGCTAAGCGTTCTTCATCCGTAACAATCCATAAAAGATTATCTGTCTTTTCGTTGAAGTTTACTTTTGTACCTTCAGTGGCGTAATATTTCACAATGGTATTTTTGGTTTTGTCAACCAAAAAGGCAGTGTGATTATCAAAAGTATTATTCGAATTATCTACAAAGGCACTTTGAACTTTATCGCCTTCTGGCAAATATGGACGGTCGCAATTCCAAACACCAAAGTCAGTTACCGCAAATCTATTGACAACAGTTGCCGCGTAATACTCGTCATCATTTTGAGTATCTTCCTTATTCAATTGCGCAGCTTTCATTTTAGCATATTTGCCTTCGATAGCAGCAATCTGGGATTCTAAAGCACTATTGCGTTGACCTAATTTATCATTGTAATCAGCCATCAATCCATTGTAGTTGGACATTGATTTTTCTAATTCCTCACCCGTCATTACTGGATTTACGATGACATTTAGACGCTCGTTTCCTTTTATCAAAGTCAAATCAAAATCTGTATTGGAAAGTGGTTTTACCTCAGCATCATCCCATTGTCTTTTCAACTGATTGGAATTGATGCCGCTTCCAGGTTTCACCTGCCACATGTTGTATTTATTAAACAACTTGGCACTTTCTTCTGCACTTACTGTTTCTGAAGAAAGAATTTTATCACCTTGAAAGTTGAAGTTGAAAACAAAATCAGAACCGTTTGCACGATTTGGTTTCATTGGTTTCACTGGCATAGGAATGGAGCGCTCCAATTGAGCAATCTCTTTAACTTTTGCTCTTCCCAAATCAGCAATTGCTTGATTGTTATTTTTGCTTTTGGGCAGATTTCTATCGACAATCTGAATATTATCTACGTTTTGGTAATTCCAATTTCGATTTTCTAAATCCAATTTATAAATATTGAATTTTGGCATTTCTTGACTGGCCTTCATCGGAATTTCAGAAATCAATTCTACCCTAATCGGCTTATCTGGATTGATTTCCAATTTCTCTCCAT
>CALLVG010000045.1 GCA_938010715.1 uncultured Saprospiraceae bacterium | reverse complement strand
GTCATTTCTGACAGAGCAGATTTTTTGCTAACCAAGGCAAAAAATCTTTGCATAGCCGCGCTACGGAAATATTTTTTAACGCAGGGTAGCGAAAAATTTGTTTGTCAAAAATGTGTCGATTATTTGAGTTAGGCTACTTATTTGCTTGCGTACGAAATATTTTAGAATAAAGTCTAATTAGTGAGAGTTTTAGGTCAAAGCGGTTTGGAATTCCTAAGAAAATTTCAAACCGCTTGATTTTTTTTATCGAAATTTTAATAAAGGAACAATCAACATTGCAAAAAAGTCCTCCAATTCCTTTTAGGTTTCGGTATAGAAATTTTATAGTCTGTTACGCGATAGACAATATCACTACAAGTCTTCAATATGCGGAAAGGTATTCTGCGAAAAAAGAAAAATTTAAGAAAAAGAAAAACAAGAAATCTTAAAATATAGTAATGAAAGAAATCAAACCAACTCTCCCATACTTCTTGCAACAAGATCAGGAATGGGAACAAGTTGATCCACTTTTAAGGAGACAAATTCATGGGTACGATTCAAAAATCATGTTGGTGATTGCTGAATTCAAAGAAGGTGGAATAGGACAGATGCACAAACATCATCATTCGCAAGTAACCTATGTTGCAAGTGGCGAGTTTGAAATGACCATTGGAGATGATGTTAGAATTATCAAGGCAGGTGATTCATACTACATTCCTACCATGGTAATGCATGGTTGTAAGTGCCTAAAAGCAGGTCAATTGATTGATGTTTTTAGTCCTGCAAGAGAAGATTTTTTAGAGTGATTAAATGTAGCGCGGATTGGTAATCCGCGAGTGTCGCTTAGGCGAAATTTTATAATAAGGCATTTGTGATTTTTTCAAAAATCAAGCGGAATACGATTTCGCTCTATATATCGAAACAATGAAAAAAAAAGGATTACGGTGGTGGGTGGTAGCTTTGATTGCACTTGCTGCGGTCATCAATTATATCGATCGACAATCAATAGGAGTGCTTTGGCCAGAAATAGCCGAAGATTTATATCCCGATAGTTCAACCGATGAACGAAAAGCAATTTATGGAAGAATATCATTTGTTTTTGTAATTGCTTATGCATTTGGTCAAGCCATTTTTGGAAAAATTTTCGATTGGATTGGAACTCGATTGGGTTTTGCGCTTTCGATAGGGGTCTGGTCTTTAGCAACTGCAATGCATGCTTTCGCTCGCGGTCTATCAAGTTTTATGATTTTCAGAGCAATTTTAGGAATAGCAGAGGCTGGAAATTGGCCAGGTGCTGCCAAAGGAAATGCAGAATGGTTTCCAACTAAAGAAAGAGCACTTGCTCAAGGAATATTTAACTCAGGGGCATCAATCGGTGGTTTAGTTTCTATTCCAGTTATCGCCTACTTGACGGTGTTTTTTAGTTGGCAATACATATTTGTGATCGTTGGCTTGATTGGATTACTTTGGCTGATTCCGTGGATGATATTAGTAAAATCTCCACCGAAATCTCATCCATGGATTACTGAAGAGGAACGAGAATACATCCTGACTGGTCAACATAATCAAGATATCGACAAAGATGGTGAGCACGACGAAGGCTACAATCCATCAACTGGTAAACTACTTGCGCACAAACAAAGTTGGGGAGTAATTATTGCCTCAGCTGCGATTGATCCTATCTGGTGGCTGTTTGTAGTTTGGATTCCAATTTACTTGAATGAAGCCTATGGTATGAACGTGAAAGAAATTGGATTGTATGGTTGGGTTCCTTATGTCGGAGCAATGCTCGGAGCATGGTTCGGTGGCTTGTTAGCACAAAGGTTGATGAAAAAAGAATGGTCAGTTGATAGAACTCGAAAATTTGTAATAACACTTGGATGTTTAATTATGTTACCCTCTCTTTTGGCAATGTCGAACCCAGGAGGTCCGTTAACTGCCGTTATTTTAATGGCTGTGATTTTATTCGGATTTCAAACAGCGATTGGTAATGTACAAACCCTGCCAAGTGATTTCTTCGGTGGAAAAACAGTAGGCACACTTTCAGGATTCGCAGGTATGGCAGCTAAGTTTTCAGCGGCAGGTTTAGTTTGGTTTGTTCCGTGGTTGACTTCGGGCGGAAACTATACACCCGCATTTGTTATCGGAGCCGCATTAGCCATTATTGCAATGCTGAGCGTTTGGTTTTTGTGTGGAAAGATTGAACCATTGAAACCAAAAATTAATTAAAAATCATATTCATAATACAATTAAAAAGTCAGCCAAAAACATAATGACTTTAGTTTCAAACTTAAAATAAAGAATCATGAGTACAAACGGAAAAATAGCGATAGTAACAGGAGCGACTAGTGGTATTGGTTTTGAAGTTGCGAGAAGATTAGGCCAAGATGGGTACAGAGTAATATTAAATGGTAGAAACCATGAGGTTGGAGCCCAGAGAGTTGCGGAATTAGTTACAGAAGGAATCACTGCTGAGTATTGCGGATTCGATGTAACTGACGAAGCAGAGGTAAACAAAAATATAAAAAAAATTGGTGAAAAATATGGCAAGATAGATACACTTGTAAACAATGCAGGTGGACTGGGCGGAAGATCCAGATTTGAAGAAATGACTACTGAATTTTATAGAGCAGTATTGGCCTTGAATTTAGATTCTGTATTCTTCGTATCAAGAGCTGCAATTCCTTTCTTAAAAAAAGGAGAACATCCATCTATAATTAATTTTACTTCAAACGCAGCATGGAATGCAGGTGGCCCAGGTGCTGGAATGTATGGGACATCCAAAGCAGGCGTTCATGCGATCACCAGAGCGCTAGGAAAAGATTTGGCGAAAGATGGTATTAGAGTAAATGCAGTTTCTCCAGGTACAATTGATACGCCATTTCATAAACAAATCAAATCAACCAAACCAGAAGTTTTTGCCTCGTGGGCCAATAATATTTTGCTGGGAAGATTGGGTCAACCAGAAGATGTGGCCGGTGTGGTTTCCTTTTTGGCAAGTAAAGATGCTTCGTTCATGACTGCAGAAACAATTCAAGTTGGTGGTGGTCAGGCATTAGGAATCTAAGTTTCATTTTGGGTAATGAAGTTTGTTTAAGAATTCATGATTTCGCGAAAGTGAGAAAATTTCATGCTGAATAAGACAAAAACCACAGTTGATGCCTTAGTCCTCGACGAGGATTTTTAGCGCAATTCAGGATAAAATTTGTCACTTGCTACCAATCAATAAGTTTTTAAACAACTTCAATACGGAATATTTTAGAATAAAGTCTAATAGAGTACGTACACTCTCAGAAATCTTTAATTAGGTGACTTAGTTCGTAACTATATGTAAATCAAGCTACGAATTACGATTCACGAATCTCTAAGTAAATGAAAAAAGTAGTCACTTTCGGAGAAATAATGCTCCGACTAACGCCTCCTGCGATGAGGCGTTTTTCACAAGCGAGTCGTTTTGATGTAATATATGGCGGCGGTGAAAGTAACGTAGCCGTATCCCTTGCCAACTATGGCATTCCCGTCGATTTTGTAACGCGTTTGCCGCAAAATGATTTGGGGGATTGCGCCCTAATGGAGTTGCGAAAACGTGGTGTTGGAACTTCTCACATTGCCAGAGGAGGAGAGCGATTAGGAATTTATTTTTTAGAAATTGGAGCTGTTAGCCGTGGTGCCAAAGTCGTTTATGACCGTGCGCACTCTGGCATGTCATCGATTCAGGCAGGTATGATCGATTGGGAAACCGTTTTCAAAGATGCCGATTGGTTTCACTGGACGGGGATTACCCCAGCGATTTCGCAAGGTGCAGCAGATGCTTGTTTGGAAGCCATCAAGATGGCCAACAAAATGGGCGTAACTGTTTCTACCGATTTGAATTATCGTAAAAAATTGTGGAAGTACGGCAAAGCGCCAGGTGAGGTGATGCCTGAATTAACAGCAGGTTGTGATGTCATTCTCGGTAACGAGGAAGATGCAGAAAAGCACTTTGGATTACACCCTGATCATGTGGATGTAACGCAAGGCGATTCCATTGATGGAAAAGCATATTTGTCTGTTTTACAAAAATTGCAAGACATGTTCCCTCGTGCGAAAAAAGTGATTACCACTTTGCGCGGGTCGATTTCTGCTTCTCATAACACATGGTCAGGTGTCATGTGGGATGGTAAAACTTTGTACGAAGCACCGACTTATCAGATAACGCATATTGTAGATAGAGTAGGTGGTGGAGATAGTTTTATGGGCGGTTTGATCTATGGTTTGTTGACCTATCCAAATGACAACCAGAAGGCCTTGAACTTTGCAGTAGCAGCTTCTTGTTTGAAACATACCATTTATGGCGATGCAAATTTATCAACGGTAGAGGAAGTAGAGAAATTGATGGGAGGGGATGCTTCGGGTCGAGTAGCGCGCTAACGTAACGCGGATTGGTAATCCGCGAATGCCAGATTATGAAAATTTGAAAGGTTGGTTTGATGCTGGCGCATATTGTGTTGGAATGGGCTCGAAATTGATGGCAAAAGATGCGGAAGATAATTTTGATTTTAATAAAATAGAAGAATTGACAAAAAGTGCATTGGCGAATATTAGAAAGATAAGAGCAAAATAAAACTAATGAAATTAAATAATGTGGTTCATGGAAATATCATTTTCGACAGTGCAAATTCTTTGCTAATCAAGGTAAAAGATTTGATTGTATGCTTTTATAGATTTAGTTTAGCCATTAATTTATGAATAGTAACAAATATTTTACATCGATATGTTGCCTCTGCTTGCCAGCCATTTTTTTGGCTCAAAGTAGCTTGCAGACCGAAAATAATCTCGGTGTAGAAGATTTGATTAAAGACATTTTCATAAAAGGAAACTGTAAAAATGTAAGCAACATCACAGCTATTGGAGATGAAATCATTAGCATCGGTCAATTCAAAAATGGAGTAAATATTATCAATATTAATGATGGTATTATTTTATCAACGGGTGATATTGCCTTGGCTCAAGGACCAAACATCAGCAGTGAAGCAAGTTATTCTTTAGATAGTTACAGCACCGATCCTGACCTTAGCCGATTAGCAACCGATAGTCTTTTTGATGCTACAGGAATTGAATTTGACTTTGTGCCTTTAAATGAAAAAGTGACCTTCCGATATGTTTTTGCCTCTGAAGAATATTGTGAATTTGTAGGTTCTCCGTTCAATGATGTTTTCGGTTTTTTTGTTAGTGGACCTGGCATCAACGGCACTTTTGAAAACAATGCAATCAACGTTGCGACTCTCATCGGAACCAATGAAGACGTTAGCATCAATACCGTAAATCACTTGAGCAATACCAATTTTTACATCGACAATGTAACAAATTTAGATGCTGAAAATTGCATGATTATTTCTAATCCAGCGGCTCAAGACGAAATCGAATATGATGGATACACCATTAGATTGACCGCTTCTTTTCAAGTGATTCCCTGCGAGACTTATCACATCCGTTTGATTATCGGTGATGTGGGAGATGATGCTTTAGATTCAGCTGTTTTTTTAGAAAGTAAAAGTTTTGATTTAGGTGAAAAAGTAAATCTCAGAGCTGAAGTGCCCGGTCGAGACGAGCCTATTGCTTACGAAGATTGCGTTGATGGACAGTTTGTTTTTAAGCGCAGTTCTTTGACTGACATTAATGAAGATTGTACTATCGAATATAGCATCAGCCCAGAAAGTACGGCAACCAACGGAGTTGATTTTTTAGAAATTCCGATGAGCATAACTATTGCCGCAGGAGACACAAATTTCATTCTTCCCATCACAATTATCAATGACAACATCACTGAGGGCACCGAAAATTTGAAACTACAATTTGAATACGAGTGTGATTGTATTGACCCCAGTCAGAGTGAATTATTTATCAATGATCCGCCTGTTGAACTATCAATAAATCTCGATGATGCCACCGCCTGTGCGAACCAAGCATTCACCCTCACTCCAGAGGTCACCGATGGAGTTCCACCTTTTAATATGCTTTGGGAAACTGGCGAAATGACAGACAGCTTGGAGGTGATCGCAACTGAACCTACCAACTATAAAGTTACGGTCACAGATTTTTGTGGAAACACAGATTCAATAACTGCTGAAATTGGTGTCCAAGAAATACCAACAGCCACCTTGATGGGCGATTATGATCTTTGTGAAATTGTTGATGTAGGAATTCCAGTTCAAATGGGAGGCAATCCGCCTTGGAAAATTCAATATAGTATTGATGGCATTGAGCAAACACCAATTGAAAATATTCAAACCAATCCCTTTTTTCTAAATTCCACAACCGAAGGAACTTATGCGCTTACTGCTTTTAATGATTCGTTTTGTGAAGGTCGTTTTACTGGCAGTGCAGATGTAGAGTATTCTTCTTTTGACATTTCGACGGAAGTCGTTGCCCCAACTTGCCTTAACAGCGCTGATGGAAGTATAGAAATTACGCAGTTGGATGCCATTGCTCCTTTTTCAATCGACTGGAATATTGAAACGCCAGACGAGCGATTTCTTCAAAATCTTAAAGCAGGGATTTACACCCTCAACATCCTCAACGGAGAGGGTTGCCTATATAAAAAAGACTTCGATTTAACCGCAACTTCAAGTAATGATGAAGCATGTGTCCCCATCTATATTCCCAATAGTTTCTCTCCAAACAATGATGGCATCAATGACATTTTCACCGTTTTTTATAATCCATTAAATGGGATTGAAAATATTATTTCGATGCAAATTTATAATCGATGGGGTTCCTTAATTTTTGAGGAAGCGAATTTTATTTCTGACAACGGCACCTCTGGTTGGTCTGGAGATTTCAACGGAAAACCTTTGGATACCGGCGTTTATGTTTATAAAATCCAAGTAGCCTTTGAGGACGGCAGCACGCAGCTATTGAGTGGGGATGTGACCTTGTTTAGGTAAAATCTAAATTTCAAATAAAAGAAAAAACGCATTAATATGATTATCAAATTACTTCCACAACTTTTGTTAATTGCCGGGTTGGCATTTTTACAAACCAGTTGCAAAACAACAACTCAAGACGCTGGAAAGGATGCCAATACGGTCTATCCAAGCGATGTCATTTCATTTTTCGATCAATTCAAATTGATTTTGGGTAATGGAGAAAACGTTGGTGCTCCAATTAATTTTGAAGATAAAGATTACTTCTATGCCACCAATGATGGCAAGGATGATTGGGTAGTTTACAGAGCACCCAATGCCGGAAATACCCACGGCACCTCAAACAATATCAGAACTGAATTAGGGCAATCAAAAAAATGGTCGCCGATGGTTGGAGGTAAAATGACCGCGACCTGCAAAGTGATGAATGTTTCGCCGACAGGTGATCCAACAGTTGCCGCAACACATTCTGTGGTTATTGGTCAGATTCACAGTGCAGATGGGCACGAGAATGAGCCATTTAAGTTATTTTATAAAAAATTCCCAGGTCATAAAAAAGGATCTGTTTTTTGGAATTATGAAATCAATACAGCAGGGGGTGATGATAATTCAGGTAGATGGGATTATTCTTATCCGATTTGGGGGTATGACTTTTCAGTCGTTGCAAAAGATAAAAACACCCTTCCTGAAGAACCTAAAGATGGAATTGAATTGGGCGAAGAAATCACTTATGAAGTTCATGTGAAAGATGGAATCATGAATCTAAAGTTCATGAGCGAAGGACATGAAACTAAAACTTTCACTAAGAACTTAATCAAATCAGATTATACCACAAAGGCAGATATGCCAGATCAGGTTAAAAGAATATTTGTGCCAATTGGTCAAGATGGAGTGGAGCGAGCTGGTGCTTATGCAAAAGAAGGTTTGTTTTTCAAACAAGGTGCTTACAATCAAACGAACGGAAAAGACCCAGCCGTAAATGGCGTTTGGTGTTCAGGTGCTGAAACGCATGGTGGTGATGTTCAAAAACAGTTTGCGGATGGAAATTATGCGGAAGTTTGGTTCAAAGATGCAACGGTTCAAGTCAATGAGGGCTCCATTTCAAATGACGGATATTTTGCTGCAAATGATGGTTTAGCAAAGAAAGTAGTTTATCCACATGAGGTCATTCCATTTATGGACAAATTTAAAATATTGATGGGGAACGGAACGAGTGTCGAAGATCTTACCGCGTTTGAGCATAAGGATTTCTTCTTCACCGTAATTGATGGTACGAGACGTTGGGTTGCGTACAAAACGCCAAATTCTGGAGTCACTTCAAAAAATTCCAGTAACACAAGAACAGAGTTGCATGAAAAAAGAGAATGGACGCCTGAGGAAGGAGGTAAGTTGTCAGGCATCTGTAAAGTGATGCATGTCTCAACTTCTGGAGATGCGAGAGTGGCGGCTTCCTATTCGACAGTCGTTGGGCAAATCCATAGCGGTGAAGGACATGAAAATGAACCTTGCAAAATTTTCTATAAAAAATTCCCAGGCCACGAAAAGGGATCTGTTTTTTGGAATTATGAAATCAACACCGCAGGAGATGACAATTCAGGTCGGTGGGATTTTTCTTACCCAGTTTGGGGATATGATTTTTCAGTCGTAGGTTCAAATCCAACTGATTTCCCAACCGAACCTAAAGATGGAATTGCCCTCGGAGAAGAGTTTAGTTACGAAATCAATGTTCACAAGGGTATCATGTATTTGACCTTTACAAGTGAAGGACATGAAACCAAAACATTCACTAAGAATTTAATCAAATCTGAGTACACCACTAAATCTGATATTCCAGCCCAGACCCAAAAGTTATTTGTACCAATCGGTCAAGATGGAGTGGAGCGAGCAGAGGCCTACGCAGGCGAACTAAATTATTTTAAACAAGGCTGCTATAATCAAACGAATGGAAAGGCACCTGAAAAAAATATGGTTTGGTGTGCTGGTGCAGAAACACATGGTGGGGACATTGCAAAGCAATACGCTACTGGAAATTATTCAGAGGTTTGGTTTAGAGCCGCGACAGTAGGAGAGGGAACTACAAAGTAATTATGAATTCTAAATTTACAATGACGCTTATTTAATTTCATGAGTGGTATATTAGACTTTAAGTAACCGTTCAAAAATAATGATAATAAATTCGAGTTTCTTTTAGCACCACTCTTCCCCGAAGTGAATTCGGGACACGCGTTAATTTTTCTTTCGATAGCTATGCTATCCAAAGCACTCGTTGCGCTACAACCTATTTCAGACTAAAGTCTATTGAATTGCTCGCCACTTATAGGAAAATGATGGAAACACCTTTGAGGAATTTTTGTGTTTTTTTAGTAGCATTTTTTGTCTGAATCAGGATTTTCAGAATTAAAGGACTTGCAGATTAAGATGGGATCTTCTAAAAGAAAATTGAATATAGACTCAAAGATTCTAAGCACCTGCCCAAAAAGAATCCCTCAAATCTCAAACAAAAGCTACTGGGCAAAACCCTGAAAATTCTAAAATCCTTGGAATCCTGATTCAGACATTTTTTACTACGTTTTAAAATCTGAATAAAATCAAGAATCACAAAAAATAAGGCACCTGAATCGAAATAAACCTTATTTCAACTTCAAGATCAAAAAAGCCCGAATCATAAATGATTCAGGCTTTTTTATACTTAGAAGAATAAACTACGGTTTAGTAGTTGATTCCCATGTGTCTCAACGTTTCAAGGTTCATGTTACCTTCAGGAAGACTATTCTTTCTTTGGTACTCCAATAAAGCGTTTTGAGTTTGAACACCCAATACACCATCTACTGGTCCAGGATTGAATCCTTTAGAAACCAAGTAATTTTGTACTTCACGTACTTTAGAACTTGAAGTTTTAGCAGCACAAAGGATTTCAGTCCATACACCGTAATCACCTTTACTTACCAATCTTCTTTCAGTTGCAGTTTTGTAAACAGCAGGAATAACTTCTTCTCTTGTAGATTCAGGAGAAATTAAAACTTGCTTAGAAACTGTTTGGTACTGAGCTTCAACAGGAACTTCAACAACACGTGCTGGAGTCTTGATTACTCGCTTAGTGATTGTTTTGTACTTCGCAGGAATTGTTCTTTGTGAAGTACCAGCACCAGAAGCTAAAACTTTGTAAGTCTCCGTTCTGTACTTAGCAGGAACTTCTTCGTAACATACGATAAAACAATCGTCTGGGTTTTGAGAAAAACAGTTTGGTCCTTTTCTCTTTTTAACCCATTCTCCTCTAGCTTCGCTAACCAATACTTGTCTCGTTTGAGTTGAGTACTTTGCAGCTTTAGTAGAAAGAAGCGTTTGCTCAGGCTTAACCATGATTCTGTCAGTTACTGTTTCATAAACAGCAGGAATCACTTTGTAATCCGTTCCACCTTCCTTAGTCATGATAGTTTCTGTTTGAGTCTCGTATTGAGCAGGAACTTTAACTAATTTGGTAGATTGTTCTTTTACAAGAACTTGCTTTGATACAGTTTCGTAGATGTCTGCAGCTTTACACTTCGCATAACACTTTCCGAATTCGTTAGTTGGTGGTAAATCGCCAAAAGGAATACCGCCTGACTGAGCAATTACAGCTACAGCCAAAAATGATAAAAGGGTAAAAATACTTGCCTTCTTCATAGTCAATTATGAAATTTGATTAAAAAATAATACGCGTTTTAAAGACGTACTTTCCCTTCAGTGTCACATATAAAAAATGTGAAATCGAAAGGGAGAACATTTAACTGGCTCGTCCCTTAGCCTAAAGGCCATTTTGTTTTGAAAAATGGACGACAAAAGTAGGTAACATGAGTCTTATTACCAAAGAAAATCTGCCTTATAGCGGCCAAGAATGTTAATCTATTGTAAATAGACTACTTTCTACCTCTTTTTCCTTTCACCCACGCTTCCCATACGTTAAACATTCGCATTGTGAACTCAAGGTTGTGTGTGTCAAAAATTTCTTGAATTTCCGCTCTCGATCTTCGATGCCACGTCACTTTTTCTTCTTCTAAGTTGGCAAAACCCAAAGCAAGTGCTGCAACAACTGCTGAATTTCGTTTCAGTGATTTCAAATCTACTTTATCATAGGTGTCAGATGTCGCATGATAGGTTTGTCCATATACTTGGGGTAAGTGGTTACCGACCAAGTTACCAACGCCTTGTAGCATAAAGTCAAAATTATCTGTTCCTACAATCGGAATGTTGAGTTGGGTGAAATCTCCAAAAGCAGCAACTGGTTTCAGAACTTCATCAACGGCCGCCACCAATTTTTCTTCTCCGTTTGTGAAAAAGCCGCTGAGTGCGCCACTACCGATATCAATCGAAAGCGCCATGATATGTCTATCCAATTCCTTTTCGTGATCTTGCGTGTAGGCCCATGAGCCAAAGTAACCTTGTTCTTCTCCATTCCATAATGCAAATCGAATGGTTCGTTTGGGTCGAATACCATGTTTTTTCATTTGGCGGGCGATGTCTATCATCATGTTGACATTGCAGCCATTGTCGTTGGCACCGGTGCCCAAAGCCCATGAGTCGATGTGTGAACCGATAACCACAATTTCTTCTGGTTTTTCTGATCCCTTGATTTCTGCGATGACGTTGTGGCTTGTAAATTTTCCGCCAACCTCTGCGTAAATATTTACCTCAAATTTTAGCTGCGCATCGTTTTGTGATAAACGAATACATCGCTTAGCATCTTCGCGCGACATCACAAATTGAGGAATCTGACTGTCCGTTGTTTTTGAAGTAATGAATCGGTAGAGTAGTCCCGCAGGACGCGATGACATAAAGATGATGCCTTTTGCACCATGTTTTTCGGCTGCCATTTCAACAGCGGTGGCGTCTGCATATTCTTTGAAAAGTCCGTTGATGTCGAGACATAAATCACTTTCGACAATCACGAAATTACCTTTTATTTTCAAACCTAATTTTTCGAAAACTTCAGGTTTTCCATTTTCGACATAAACTATTTTTCCAGAATAGGTTCCTGGTTTTGATTGGTACTTAGCTACTAATCTTGGTGAGAAATTGAGTTGTTCTTTTTCTGCGTTGATACCAGAAACAGTTGCCGTTGTCGCTTTTTCTAACCAAAGAACAGGCATCTCGAATGCTTCTTTTTTTGGAGAAAGTCCAGCTTCTTGAAATTTTTGCATCGCCCATTCAACCGCTTTTTGGTTGGCTTTTGAACCAGTGACACGGCCACCGATTTCATCGCAAAGTTCTTGGAGGTCTTCTTCGATTGGCGTATCAGCAAGCATTACCCCGATGAGTTTTTGCACATCGGATTGGCTTTGAATGGTTGTGAATAGAAAAATAGAAAGGAAGGAGAGAAGTATCTTTTTCATGATTATTATTTTGTGAAAGCAAAATAATAAATTCGTTTTGAGTAATACTTAAAGTTAGTCGATAATTTCAAATTATCGACGAACTCTTCTCTTTTGAATAATAATGTGCATAAGGAGTTGAATTTTTCATAGCACCTTGCTTTAGCAAGGTGATTCATTGAAAAACATACGTGGCTTTAGCCGAATATGAAAAAGAATGTTCGGCTAAAGCCACTCATAACTACCTTGCCACACCAAGCTAAAGCTTGGTGCTATGAATGTACTACTTGTTCCCACAATGATAAAAACAATATCTCAATCCCTGACTCGCATTAATACTTAAAATTTATAATTAGCTCCTAATTTGAAAAACCGATTATCCAAATGCCATTGTTTTTGCTGAAAAAGATTGCCGTGATGGTAGCTAATGTTCGCTGCCAATTTATTGGAAATTTGATATTGATAACCCAACGAAACGCCTAAATCTAATCTTGGAACAGAAGGTGTGGAAGAAGAGTCATAAGAAAAAGCAGGGTCAAATCCAGTCGGAGCACTAGCCAAATCCGCAGTATTGGAGTTGCCATCCCGATTCAATAAATAAGAAGTTTCTAAACCTGCCCAAACGCGGTGTGGTTTTTTTATTTGAAAATGCGCTTCAATAGGAACTGCCAAGAAGTGATAATTATCGGCAACCGTGAATTCAAAATTTTGAGTTCTGGTATTATAAGTCGATTCATTTAGTTCATTCGCAGAGATGTTAGATGTTCTGGTACTATCAAGATTAAAACCAAGATTAAAGTCGTCATCTAAAGCATTGCTTGTTTGCGCACCTCGTCTGCTAACAAATACTTTTTGAAGATTCACGATTCGATAATTCAAACCTGTTTGCAACGACCATTTTTTTGAAACTGGAAATTGAACTTGTGCACCTATAGATGCACCATGAATCCGTGGGTGTATCGAACTTAGTGCTCCTACATTCATAGCCCATTGTGCCTTTGCTTTGCGCTCCTTGATTGGCTTTATGGTTTTTAGTGAAACGGTGTTTAAATTTAATTTTTTAGATGTTTGATAAACTAAATCCGCACTACCGATTGGTAGTTTTTTTAAGTTTTCTAATGTGGTAGAAATATTTGTTTGCGGAGCTGAATTAGATGTCTCTGCTAATTTTTCTGATTCGAAAGCCTCATATTCTGGGATTACTTCTCGGTCAATTTTATTTTCAACTATTTCAATTGGTTGGTTGGCAACTTTATTAGGAACAAATTTTATAGGATTGATAATTTCTGTATTGGGGATTTCCTCTTTTGGAGAGGGGGCTACTTCTTTATTTAAAATTTCTTTTTCTATTGAAATGTCACGCTCACTAACAGTAGATAGTTCGGGTATTTCTACTTCTATATTTTCAATTGTTTCCGAAGTATTCGAGTCGTTCGCCACTACAGAATCGACGGATGAAGGAGCAAAATCTAAATTCATAAAAACAGCCACTGCAACAAAAATAGCCGCCACACCACTCAGCCAAAACCAAGGAACGATTCTTCGCTTTGGTTTTTCTACAGGTAGCTCTTGATCCAGTATTTGCTGCATCTGTTTCCATCCCTGATTTTCTATTTTTTTAAATTCTTTATTCTGCATTTTTTCTTAAAGTCTGTTTTGCAATAAGTTCTCTCAATCGTTTTCGGGCTTCGGAAAGGTGCCATTTAGAAGTGCCGACACTGATGCTCAATTGTTCTCCGATTTCTGCATGTGTAAAACCTTCCAATGCAAATAGTTTAAAAACATTGGCGGAAGCGTTCGGGAGTAGTTCAATCATTTTCAAAATATCCTCTTCATAAAAACTGTGAAGTTGAGTCGCTGCTTCTGGTTTGTCATAATCCTCCAAAGTCATAAATTGTATTTTGTTTTTCTGACTTCTGAAGTGATTCGCCACGGCATGGAACATGATTTTTCGAACCCAGCCTTCCAGAGAACCTTTAAACCCAAATTGTTCTATCTTTTTAAAAACGCGTAAAAACCCACTATTGACAATGTGCAAAGCTTCCTCTTTGTCGGATGTGTACCGACAAACAAATTGATACATCGTCGCAAAGAATTTTCGATAAAATTCTTCTTGACAGCGGCGGTCATTGTTGACGCAGCCTTCTACCAGCCTTTTTTCTTTTTCATCAAAAGTGGGCATGTAGGTGGTTTTTTACCAAAGTTAACACCTTTTGATAAGATAGACACCTTTATTGTGGATAGGGTTGGGGGGGAGGAGAGATTGAGAGTATGAGAGATTGAGACTATGAGAGATTCTCTCATACTCTCATACTCTCAAACTCTGTTTCTACTTGCTCCGTTTCATTTCCCATTCCCAAGCCGTTTTCATAATATCATTGATATCACGTTTTGGGGACCAGCCGAGATTTTTGTTGGCGGCATCGAAGTTTGCGTAAATGGCAACCACATCGCCTGCGCGACGAGGCCCGATTTTATAATTTAATTTTTTGCCAGAAGTTTTTTCAAAAGCATTAATCGCTTCCAAAACAGTAACACCGTCACCAATTCCTAAATTATAAGTTTCGACCTGCTGTTTGTTTTTCTTTTTCAATAAATATTGAAGTGATTTGGTGTGTGCATCTGCCAAGTCCATCACGTGAATATAGTCACGAATACAACTGCCATCGCGGGTATCATAATCATCACCAAAAACAGTCATGGATTTACGTTTTCCAATAGCCGTTTCAGTGATAACTGGAACGAGATTTTGTGCTTTTGTGGTTGGTGACTCACCGAGTGTAGCACTTTCGTGCGCACCACACGGATTGAAATATCTTAGTAAAATGAAGTTAGTTTTCTTTGCTTCTTTTGCTACATCATGTATCATGTGTTCGCCCATTTGTTTGGTGCGAGCATAAGGGCTTTCGGCTTCTTGTAGTTCTGTTGTCTCTGTCACAGGCAATTCTTTCGAATTTCCATAAACAGAACAAGAGGAGGAGAAAATGAAATTCTTTACGCCAAACTCATGCGCACATTCCAATAAGTTGAGCGTACTCAACATATTATTTCTAAAATAAAAAAGTGGTTGATTGACTGAGTCGCCAACACTTTTCAACGCAGCAAAATGAATGATACCTACTATGTCTGGATTCTCTTTGAAAATCTTTCGAGTGCGTGTTCTATCACTCAAATCAACTTTGTAATTCTTAACCGTTTTACCCGTGATTTTACGAATACCCGAAAGTGGTTTCCTATCAGAATTCAAATGATTATCGACAGAAATAACTTCAAAACCATTTTTGATTAAATCAACTATCGTATGGCTGCCGATATAACCACAACCACCTGTAACTAATACTTTTTGCATCGTCTAATTTGTTTACTTTTGCGATCTTTAGAAAAACAAAGGTGCAAATATAAAATTTCACACCATTAATATATTTTAGAATTAAAGTCTAATACCATTTACGAAAAAAACTTATCGAAGTTATTATGGATTTAACAGCTGCTAAAAATAAACTTGTTCTAATCGCAAAAATTGCTGGAGATGCTATCATGGATATCTATAGCAATGAAGCAGATTTCGGAATCGAAACAAAAGGCGATGACTCTCCTTTGACTAAAGCCGATAAGGCTGCAAATGATATAATCTGTAAAGGGTTATTGGAGATGACTCCAAATATTCCAATTATTTCTGAGGAAAATAAACTGACAGATTACTCTGAACGCAAAGATTATGACTATTGCTGGTTGGTAGATCCGTTGGATGGAACCAAGGAATTTATTAAAAGAAATGGCGAATTCACGGTGAATATTGCTCTTTTAAAAGGAAGTATGCCGGTGCTTGGTGTCGTATATGCACCAGTTCCCGATGAAATGTATTGGGGTGTAAAAGGAGAAGGTGCTTATCTGAAAGCAGGCGATGCACCTGCTAAAAAACTAAAGCCCAAACCTTTCAAATTGTCAGATGCTAACCTAAATCTTGTTTGCTCTCGCTCTCACCTCAATGAGGGAACCCAAAACTTCGTTAACGATTTTAAAGAGCCCAATTTGGTTTCAAAAGGCAGTTCATTGAAGTTTT
>CALLVG010000044.1 GCA_938010715.1 uncultured Saprospiraceae bacterium | reverse complement strand
CATCACTTTAGTAGCGATTTGTAAGTAAGGTACTTGATATGCTTTTGCTATGAAAGGAGTAGTTCTTGAAGCACGTGGATTGGCTTCAATTACATATACTTTACCTTCTTTAATCGCAAATTGAATATTTATCAATCCTTTGATGTTGAGCGCGAAAGCGAGTTTTTTGGTGTACTCGACCATCATATTCACTTCCTCTACGGAGAGACTATAACTTGGCAATACCGCTGAACTATCCCCTGAGTGGATTCCTGCTGGCTCAATGTGTTCCATGATGCCCATGATGTGCACCTCTTCACCATCACAAATCGCATCAATTTCTGCCTCTTTTGCTCTATCCAAGAAATGATCTATCAACACTCGGTTATCAGGCATGTGTTTGAAAATTTTCAATACCTGACGCTCTAACTCCTCATCGTTGATAACGATACGCATATTCTGACCACCCAAAACATAACTTGGACGCACCAAAACAGGGTATCCAACTTCATTCGCAATTTCAATTGCCTCCGCTGCATCATCTGCCGCACCGTAATCAGGGAAAGGAATTTCCAATTCTTTCAACATATCTGAAAAACGCCCTCTATCCTCTGCCAAATCAAGCGAGTCGTAACTTGAACCAATGATTTTGATTCCTCTTTCATGGAATGTTTTCGCCAATTTCAAAGCAGTCTGACCACCCAATTGAACAATAATTCCTTCTGGCTTTTCGAGTTCTAAAATTTCTTCTAAATGTTCCCAGAAAACTGGTTCAAAATATAACTTGTCCGCTACATCAAAATCAGTAGAAACGGTTTCTGGATTACAATTGACCATGATGGATTCATATCCAACATCTTTGATGGCTAACAATCCGTGAACACAACAATAATCAAACTCAATTCCCTGACCAATTCGATTTGGACCTGAACCAAGTACGACAATTTTCTTTTTATCTTTTGTAGGAATACTTTCATTTTCAGTATCGAAAGTTGAATAAAAGTATGGCGTTTGTGCTTCGAATTCCGCTGCACAAGTATCTACCATTTTGTACGTTCGCGTAATGCCCAATTTCTTACGACATCTCGTTACGCTTTCTTCATCAATTCTCAAAACCCAAGCGATTTGAGCATCTGAATAACCCATCACTTTCAACTCTCTGAAAAATGGTTCAGGCAAATCTTCTGGTACGTTAAACCTAGCTAATTCCTCTTCAGCTACAACCAATCGTTTGATCTGTTTGATAAACCAAGGGTCAATTTGTGTAAGTTTAAAAATGGTCTTTTCAGGTACTCCTAATCGCAAAGCATCTTTCAATCTATAAATTCTATCATCACTCGCCTCTTCAAGACGTCTCATGATGTCATCTGTGCGAATCCATTCTTTTTTATCGGCACCCAATCCCATTCTGCCATTCTCTTGAGACTGACATGCTTTTTGGAGTGCTTCGAGGAAAGTTCTTCCTATTCCCATCACCTCTCCTACCGATTTCATCTGTAAACCAAGGCGATGATCAGAGCCGTAGAATTTATCAAAATTCCATCGCGGCATTTTCACAATTACGTAATCTAAAGTTGGCTCAAAGAAAGCAGAAGTTGTTTTGGTGATTTGATTTTTCAATTCATCCAAAGTATAACCCAAGGCCAGTTTTGCTGCAATTTTAGCAATCGGATAACCCGTTGCCTTACTTGCCAAAGCGGAAGAACGCGATACTCGCGGATTGATTTCAATTACAATCAATTCCTCTGTTTCTGGATTTTGAGAGAACTGCATATTACATCCACCCGCAAAGTTTCCTAAGGAACGCATCGCTTTTTGTGCCTGATTCCTCATTTCCTGGTAAGCCGTATCGGAGAGTGTCATCGCTGGTGCGACAGTAATACTATCACCTGTGTGGATTCCCATAGGGTCGAGATTTTCCACCGTACAAATGATGACCACATTATCTTTTGCATCACGTAAAAGCTCCAACTCAAACTCTTTCCAACCCAAAACTGCTTTATCAATCAAAACCTCATGGGTCGGTGAAGCGGCAAGACCTACTCGCAATGCTTCATCAAATAAATCTTTGTCTTTTATTATACTCGCACCCGTTCCTCCCAATGTATAGGATGGACGAATTACTAACGGAAAACCAATCTTTTGAGCTGCTTCTTTTCCTTCCAAAAAGGAATTGGCAATAATTGAAGGTGCGACGGCAAGGTCGTTTTCAATCATGTGTAACCTAAAAGCTTCTCTATTTTCTGTCAACTCTATGGCGTCCAAATCAACCCCAATAAGTTTGACATCATACTTTTCCCACAAACCAACAGAACCTGCCTCTATTGCCAAATTCAATGCCGTTTGACCACCCATAGTGGGCAGTACTGCATCAATCTTTCGCTCTTGAAGAATTTCTTCAATACTTTCAACAGTGAGTGGTTTTAAATAAATATGATCCGCTGTAACGGGATCAGTCATAATGGTCGCTGGATTAGAATTTATCAATGATACTTCGATTCCCTCTTCTCGTAAAGAACGAGAAGCTTGAGAACCCGAATAATCAAACTCACATGCTTGACCAATAATAATAGGACCAGAACCAATAATAAGGACGGATTTAATCGAATTGTCTTTCGGCATTTTCTGCTGCGATTTTTCTGTTTTGAGTAATGCTTAGTGAAGAAAGCCTCCGAGGTGCGATATACTGTTTAGAAAAATCTATACCGACTACCACCGTAAGGGCAAATCGGACGCGAAGATAGTATTTTAGAAAGAAATACCTATTTTAAGAAAATTGATTTTCAAGCATTTTCAGAAGTAAACAACTCGTTTTTCTTCTAAATTTAAATACATTGCAATTTTAGTTTTTTTTAAAAACAAAACTTTCTATGATAAAAGGAAAAAAGGTCTGGATTACTGGCGCTGGATCTGGAATCGGCAGAGCTTTGGCGATAGAGTTTGACAAAGCGGGCGCATCGCTCATACTGTCAGGTAGGAAAGTGGATGTACTTGAGTCAACCAAAAGCATTTTAAAAAATAAGGAAAATTGCTCAATTGTACCGATTGACCTTAGCAAACACGATGAAATCGAAGATATTTACCTTACCAACCACTCCATTTTGAAGAATGTGGACATTTTAATAAATAATGCTGGTATCTCTCAAAGGTCTTTGGTAAAAGATACTAATTTTGAGGTTTACAAAAAGTTGATGGATGTCAATTACTTAGGTACTGTTCGGCTGAGCCAACTTATGTTAGATGATTTTAGTAAAAATAAAAAAGGACATTTTGTAGTAATCAGCAGCACTGCTGGCAAATTCGGAGTTCCTTTGCGTTCGGGATATTGTGCTTCAAAATTTGCGTTACATGGTTTTTTCGAAACACTTCGTGCAGAATT
>CALLVG010000043.1 GCA_938010715.1 uncultured Saprospiraceae bacterium | reverse complement strand
GCATCAACTTTTCAAATTTTGCTCGGACGGTGCTTCCTATTTTTCCTTTTTTGAAAACGTCATGCCCCAACCTAAGTGGAAACCGCAAAAATTCTAGCTTTTTGAAACTGACTAAATTTTCATCTTCAAAAACCTTCACAACTTGGAGTCGGATGGCATTGGAACCTATGTCTATTGCTGCTAATCTCATGAAATTCTTTTTCGAAAAAACGGGACTTAAGTATTACTCAAAAAATAACTTCCCTCTTCAATTCAAAAAATTAGCTCGAAAAACCTCATTATCAATCACTTTTCCTTCACTAATTTTTTGAAATCGGGAACTTATTTTTTGAGCGTTCCTAAAGTTCCAAAATCATCGGCGAATGATCACTCAACTTCTCCTCCCTCGCCTTATGAATGTAATCACAATTTTTCACTACGGGCAATAAATCATCGCTCACATAAACATGGTCATATCGAAAACCATTGCCCTGATGACTAAACCAAGAGTAGGATTTCACTTCCCCATGTACATGGCGAAACGCATCTTTCATCCCTGCTTTTTCTAAACTGGAAAGTTCGGAGGTGTACCAAAAACTATCGCCCTTTTGATCAATGAAATTTTTCCCCGTATTAAAATCGCCCATGATGAGCGCAGGTGTCTGTTTTTCTATTTCTTTTTGTAAAACTGGAAATAACTTATGCTTCTTTTTATGTGGTAAATACACACCGTACAAATGAAAAGCATCGAAATCAGCTGCAATTACTGAGTGACCAAATTCCTTTTCATGACTATTAAAAAGTCGGGAATTGCAGGGCAATCGACTCGCAATCAAAACCGAATTGGTATCTGACTCAGAAAGCGAAACGAATTGAAATTGGTATTTCATTTCCAATAACTTCTGCCTCAAAAACGCTCCAGAGGCATTATTCCTAAACTCAGACAATACCACGATCTGCGCATTCTGCTGTGCGATGAATCGGAGGATGCCTCTGACGCGAGAGCCGCCTCCTGCTTGTATGTTCCAACTTAGGAATTTTAACACGGTTTGATTGTTGCGTCCGCCGCGGCGGACTGATTGTTTATCCGCCTGCAGCGGAGATTGTTTGATTGTTATATTTTAAACTTGTCGTTTGTGTATTTAATTAGTCTGCCAGTTGCAGGTGCTATTTTTTCAAGTTCATCAAATATGTGTTTGTACTCTTCATTCGAAATAAGTCCTCGAATTTTTGATTTCTCATTCCAATCAAGACACTCCTTAAGCGATCCTTGACTATATCTATAAAATTTGATTTTGTCTTTTTTATGGTATCGACCAAATCCTTCTGCAATATTCGCAGAAATGCTGTCCATAGCTCTTACAAACTGAGAACCAATGGTGTTTTTAGCAAATCCATCCCAACGAATAACAATATTCCAAACATAATTGGAAAGGTGAAATGCATATTTATAGGCATCTACATCACTGAGTTTCATGTATTTTTTCTTCATAGTATGTGGTTTGTGTGTTTTGCAACTTGGCCGCTGATTGTTTGACTGTTTTTGCCTTTCGGCAAATTGTTATGCAAATTGACAGTCTGCGAATAAAATCAGATAACAATCAAACAATCAGCGATGAAATCGCGCAACAATCAGTCCGCCGTGGCGGACGCAACAATCTATTAAGCCGACTTCTTCTTTGCTTCCTCTATAGACTTTTTCAACGCATCCATAATATCCACCACTGGTTTATCATCCTCCCCTTCATCCATGGTGACGATTTGTTTGCCTTGGACTTTTTTCTCAACTAATTCGAGGAGAGCATCACGGTATCGATCTTCAAAATCAACCTTATCAAATGACATGGAAAGAGAATCAATTAGCTGCATCGCCAATTTTAATTGAGCTTTGTCTGCTTTTGCAGGTTCTTTTGTATCAGGTACTTTTTCGATAGAACGCAACTCATAAGGGAAGCGTAATTTGTACATAATTAAGGCATTCTCGTGTGGCGTAATCAATACAACATCTTCTCTATCACGTAGGATGATTCTACCAATTCCAGCTTTGCCTGACTCGCGCAACGCACTACAAAAAAGTGCAAAAGGTCCTTTGGCAATTTCAGCTTCTGGGCCGACGTAATAAACCGCTTCATAACGCGTCGGGTGAACTTCATCAATATCGACAAATGCTTCGATGTCGATGGCTTTTGTCGATTTCAATTTGACCGAGTTCAATTCTTCTGAGTTGAAAATGGCGTATTGATCTGGCTCATATTCAAATCCTTTTACGATGTCGTCTCTACCGACAGTTTCTTCGCAGGTTTTACAATATTTTTTGTAGCCAACTGGGCCATTATCTTTTGAGTGAATTTGTCGAAAGGAAACATTGCCCTTCGTCTCCACTGCATTGAATATTTGAATCGGAATTGTTACTAATGAAAATCGGATGTGTCCTTTCCAGATGGATCGCATAGTTTTGATTGTTTGATTCTTATGCGGAACTTCAGTTCCGCCATATTAAATAGTTTCAGGTAGAACTGAAGTTCCGCATACCTGAAATAAAAAAAACGGTTCTTTATCGAAGTGTAAAGAACCGTTTTTAGTAGGAAATTAGGAAGTGAGCATTAAATTTTCTCGTCCACTTCTGCTATTAAATCATCGTCTGGTTTTCCAAACCATTTTTCTAATTGAGTTTTGGCTTGCTCTTTTACGTCTTTGTTGACGTATGCCGAAATCGTAACCAAAGCAAACATCATCACTCCAAAATCATCTGTATAACCAACAAAAGGCGTCAAATCTGGAACGCCATCAATTGGCGAAACGAAATATCCTAATGCACCCAAAACGATTCCTTTTGCCCATTTAGGGGTGTCTTTTCGCCGAAAGGCATAATATAAAAGTAACCCCGTGTAAACGGTTTTCATACCAGCTGCTTTTCCAAAATTTTTGATTTTTTGGAAAAAACCTTCTTCAGTGAACTCTTCTTTATATTTTTCTTCCATTGGGTTTAGTTAATCAGTTGAATAGTTAATTAGAACTACAATCATCTATTTTAGAATTAAGTCTATTATTCAATTATTAAGACCAATAAATGTTCGATCGGTTACTGCAATTTAACTAAAATTAAATTTCTACAGACCTTTTGGAGGTAATACTCATCAATATAGATAAAGAATGCTTTCGCACTTTCAGCGCTTAAATAGTTTATGTTTTTTATCGTCGGGCGATTGCCCGACGCTTTTGATGTCAGCCTTTCAGGCTTTTTTTCGAAAAGCGCCGAAGGTGCGCAATCAATAGCCGAGGGCGCCAGCCCTCGGTTAATATTCGGATCGTTTTTAGCGCCGAAAGTGCGAAAGAAGCAATTCGTATTATGAAATGAGTTAGCACCTAAAAACAACAATCCCAAACTTTCAACTTGAAAGTTTGGGATTGTTTTAACCTATAAGAATTTGGTTCCTTACAACTTCAACAACTTCTTCGTTACAAAGCCTTCATTATCAGACATTTGTAAAAAGTAAATTCCTTTATTCAAATTAGAAATTTCAACGTTGAAAATATTCTCACCCTGTGCTACTCTTTGTTGAGTTTGAAGTGCAACACGACCACTCAAATCAAGGATATTGATATTTAAATTTTTGCCAGAAGGACTTTCAATTCTAATTGGTAATTGATCACTTACTGGGTTTGCCAAAATACTCATGTCAAAATCAACCTGAGATAGGTTGCCAGTGCTTGAGAGTCCTTCGGTTAAGGTCAATGATTCAGATGCTACGCCGTCGCCGCTGTTACCACCATTGCCATTTGCAGCCATACCTGATGCATAAATCGTAACTGGCCCAGATCCCATTGCAGGAGCAGTCCATTCAACTGAAATGGAATTTCCAGCTATTAATCTTGAATGTTCAAAATATTTGAACCCCGCCAAATCTGTTATTTGCGTATTGACTGGAGCATTCATAAAATCTCCAATGTTATTTTGAGACGCATCTAAAGCTATTGCCTGAAGACCATAGCCAGAAGGATTGCCAGAACCATTTGAAATATCAAAAACAAGATTGTAGGTTTTTCCTGGTTCGTAACCAGCAACTTGGTCATTGCCATCCATCAATTTGATAGCCAAATTTGCATTAAAATTATTGCCACCATGGCATTGGGTACAGTTCAAGCCGCCTTGGATAGGTGATCCAGTTCTATCCATCATACTAGCATTTGCAGGGCCACTCGAAAAGTTGAAAGAAACGCCAACAGCAAAAAACAAAATCATAAAAGTGTAAAGGATTCTAAATTTCATATTTATTTATTTTATGAGACCTTATATAATCTCTAAGTCAGGAAATAATTTAGGTAAGATTAAACAATCCATTTCAAACCCAAAAAGAACAATCCAGATTTGTCATAGAAATGTCATGAAAGATATGAAAACTCCTATGATTCAGGATTGTTCATCTCCGAAATAAAGTTTTAAGACTTCTTTTTGAATTTAATCACACCTAATTGAATTCTAATGCGTTTAATCCCTCTACATTTACACTTCAATGAATCACCTGTCAAAAAGAAATTTATGGATTAGTTGGGGGTTACTCTTTTTCTTGAGTTTAACCTGGGGCAGTTCCTATATTTTGATAAAACGTGGATTGGTGGCTTTTGAGCCACTTCAATTGGCATCGATTCGTTTGGTGGTTTCTTCGATTACCTTTTTACCAATTTTTCTTTGGATTAGGAATGAAATTGATTGGTCAAAATGGAAATTTTTATTGATAACGGGTTTGACTGGAAATGCGATTCCTGCTTTTCTTTTTGCCATTGCTCAAACTAAATTAAGCAGTTCTCTCACTGGAGTTCTTAGTTCACTGACACCGCTTTTTACCCTTTTGTTGGCCATCGTATTTTTCAAATTACCTTTTGAAAGAAATAAAGGAATCGGTGTTTTTATCGGTTTTTTAGGCGCTTTCCTTTTAGCATGGTTTGGAAAAGAAAGCGGCGCTGCATCCAATCCACTTTATGCGATTTATGTCGTTTTAGGTGGCGTTTGTTATGCCATCAGCTCCAATACGGTTGCTTCAAAATTGAAAGAAAGTAGCTCTATGGTGATTTCTGCTGCTTCCTTTATGATGTTGCTGCCGATCGGTTTTGCCTTATTCTTTTATAGTGATGTGCCGACTACTTTGCTTACTCACGAAGCAGGGTGGATTTCTTTTGGTTATTTAACGATTTTAGCCATTTTCGGGACAGTGCTTGCTTCGATTCTTTATTATCAATTGGTACATTTGACGGGGGCAGTGGTTTCTTCTTTTGTGAGTTATTTGATTCCGATTGTTGCCACTGCTTGGGGTTTTGCCGATGGAGAGCCGATTACTATTTTTTCTATGTTAGGTATGGGTTTAATTTTGTTGGGCGTTTATATTGCAAGGAAGTAATCTTTGTGCTACACCTAAATACAAAGTCATCGGGTAGCGTAGAAGTTTTCGCATTGAATACAAATTATTTTAGAATAAGTAAAACTCAAAAAACAACTGGGTGTATTTCAGAATGAAGTCTATTGATAACGAGGTTTTTAGAGCTATTTTTTTGAATTGAAGAGGGAAGCTATTTTTTGAGTCGCACTAAAAATTGGTAGTCATTTTATTTATGCCTTTTTCCATTCTAATCATCGCTGCAGGTTCTTCCTCTCGTTTGGGTCAACCCAAACAATTGCTTCCATTTAGGGGTAAAAATTTATTGAGTAATACGATTGACGCTTGCCGCGAAAGTAAAATTGGAAATATTCATTTAGTTTTAGGAGCAAATTATGAATCCATTTTAAACAAAACAGACACTTCAAGTTGTCATGTTCACATCAACCCAAACTGGCAAGATGGAATGGGGAAAAGCATCGCTTTTGGTATAAAACAAATCAAAGAAAATATTGATGGAGTCATTGTCTCAATGGCCGATCAACCTTTTTTAGAAAAAGGCCATTTAAAACAACTCGTCCAAAAACAGGCTTTAGGGATTGTACTTTCCAAATATGAAGAAGGGAATGGCCCACCAACATTCTTTTCAAAAGACTATTTTGAAGAACTATCAAATTTATCAGGTGATGATGGCGCAAAAGCAATTATCAAAAAACACAAGTCTCTGATTCGGTTCGTACCGTTTCCAAAAGGGAACATTGATATTGACAGAAAGGAGGATTTGAAGTTTTTGAAACAACCTCCAACTTATTAGACTTTATTTTAAATGGTTTTATAAATATAATAATTCGCCGCTCGTTGACAATTCAAAAACTGGCAACTGGTAGAATAAAAAAAATGCTCAAAATTCGATATTGAATTTTGAGCATTTTGAAGTTTCTATTTGAAAAGAATCTATCCTTCGGTTGTACGACGATTGATTTCATCTCGGATCTTGGCAGCGCGCTCGTAATTTTCTTGACCAAGCACCTCTTCCAATAAATCATTTAATTCCTTGACCGTATAAGTAGTCAAGGATTCTGGCTTTGATTTCTTTTTCTTCTTTTTGGACTTAGATTTTGCAGCCGCTGCTTCAGGGTTTTCATCATCTTCGAGAATAACACCTGCTGCATCCAAAATAAACTCATAAGTATAAACTGGACACTCAAAACGAACCGCCATTGCCAAAGCATCAGAAGTTCGAGAGTCGATCTCGAAGTATTCTCCCTTGTTATCAACAATTAATTTAGCATAAAAAATGCCGTCTAAGAGATTGCAAATAACCACTTCATGCAAAGTGATACCGAGTGAATCAATTGTATTTTTGAAAAGGTCGTGTGTCAAAGGTCGGTTAGGAACCATTTTCTCCATTGCCACCGCAATCGCCTGTGCCTCAAAACCACCAATAACGATGGGTAATCTCCTGTCACCATCTTGCTCACCCAATACTACCGCATAGTTGTGCGACTGTGTCACACTGTGTGATAAAGCAACTATTTCTAAAGGAATCTTTTTCATATTCGTTGTTCCTAATAATGATTATTAGACAATTCCTGTGACTTAAAATCAGGTCAAAGTGAAAAATTTCTGCTCTTTATCAGTTAATAAATTTTTCACTTTGATATGACCACAGAATTTGTCTAAGAACGCTAATAATTTATTGTCTTCACTAAACGTCCATTCTGCTTTGGAGTTCTAATTTAGGAAAATTATTGAACCCCTCCTCAAAAAGTCCGCAAAAGTAGCAAAATTGTACGATTAAATTATATCATTTCTTCAATTCAAATTTTGCCTCATTCCAAAGCAAATCCATTTCTTCTAAAGTCATGTCTTTCAACGGTTTAGGTGCTTGTGCTTCGATGTATTCAAATCGAGATTTGAACTTTTTATTGATTTTTTCTAAAGCCGTCTCTGGGTCTATATTCAAGAATCGTGCATAGTTTATTAACGAAAAAAGCACATCGCCAAACTCTTCTTCTTTCTTTTCTTGAGACATGTTTTTGTCCAAGGTCTCCTGAAACTCTTCCATTTCCTCTTGCACTTTGGCCCAAACTTGTTCTTTTGTTTCCCACTCAAAACCGACTTGTTTGGTTTTTTCTTGCATTCGGTAGGCTTTCACCATCGCTGGCAGCGAAGTTGGAACGCCCGCCAAAATTCCTTTTTTCCCTTCTTGGAGTTTGAGTTGTTCCCAATTTCTTTTTACTTCTTCTTCATCTGCCACATCCACATCGCCATAAATATGAGGATGACGACTGATAAGCTTTTCGCAAACCGCATTGAGTACATCGGCAATATCCCATGCTCCTTGTTCGGAAGCAATACGCGCATAGAAAACAAGATGCAACATGATGTCACCTGTCTCTTCTTTGATTTCTTCGATGTTTTCTTCCAAAATGGCATCTGCCAATTCGTAAGTTTCCTCGATTGTCAAATTTCTCAAGGACTGGAAGGTTTGCTTTTTGTCCCATGGACAGCCCTCTCTCAGTTCGTCCATTATTTTTAACAAACGTGCGAAAGCATCCAATTTATCTTGCAATGAATTTATGGTCGGAGTGGTCATTTTATTGTATTTTTGTGCCTTAGAAGCAAAAGCCTACAAAGATAAACTCTTAAGTCGCTCAAACGTTTCTTTTTTAGAAGTTTAAACAAAATAATCAATATGGAATTTTTAAAAATATTCTTATTAATCTTTTGCACATTCGGTCTTGGCTTCCTCATGATCAATATTCGTCACATCCTTACGGGAAATGAGTTCAGAGGCACCTGCGCCAACAATAATCCGATGTTGAAAAAAGATATTGGAGATTGTAATGTTTGTGGTAAAACGGCTGATGAGATGTGTAAAATGCCAGAGGTTAAGAAAGTGTAAATTAAATAGTCTGACAGAATTAGCTCAATAACTTTTCGGCTCTTTTCCGCCACTCTTCGTGATTTTTCAGCTCCGTATCTACGAATATGCAAAGAAAAAATGCCTTGATTGACGAAAAAATAGCTCAAAAAGTTTTTCTAACGTAATTCTGTCAGACTATTTAGGAACATGTAAAGAATAAATTGTAACAAAGTTGAATAATTATTTTTTACACGTTCCTTAATTCAAGAAAAAGTATAAAGTCTAAGTTCAACTCTAAGGATTAGTATTTTTCACCACAAATAAAAAAGCTCAAAATTCATTGATTGAATTTTGAGCTTTTTCTATCTCGCTCCTTTGAACTTGAACTTCTTATTTCAACAAATGCCCCATCAAATCCTTCTTCGTTTTGAGGTAGTTGTAATTTTCAGGGATGGCCTCAATCTGAATAGGTACTCGTTTATTCACTATAATATTAGACTCCTCTAATGCCTTGATTTTCAATGGATTGTTAGTCATCAAATTCACTTCACTGATTCCTAAATCATTGAGCATAAAAATGGCTTCATCATATCTTCGCGCATCTTCTTCAAGTCCTTGCATGGTGTTTGCTTCGACAGTATTGTATCCTTTGTCTTGCAAATTGTAGGCTTCGATTTTATTCAACAATCCGATACCTCTACCTTCTTGGCGCATATAAAGCACTACTCCACCCTCTTCGTTGATAGTGCGGAGGGCAGTTGCCAATTGGTCTCCACAATCACATCTTGACGAACCGAAAATATCGCCTGTCATACACTCAGAATGTATGCGCATCGTAACTGGCTTGGAAGGATCGAAATTCTTACTAACAATCGCCAAATGCGGCATGTTTTCATCCTTACGATTTAGGTAAGCTACAACTTTGAATTCACCCCACTTGGTTGGCAAAGAGGTTTCGTTTAATCTTTCTGTGTACACTTCTGATATTTTTACCATTTTATTTTGTTTAGCGTTTTTTATTAATAGTTAAACAAAACGATATTCTTAAAGTTTATAAGTTTCTTGATTTTTTTTTAAACCAAATCAAAAAAACTATTTACCCCTGGGATTCTGGCGACGTTAAATCCTTCGGCGTATTCAAAACCCGCATCCCTACCATAAGTTGCAGCTTTTGCTTTAAGAAAATCTAAAAAGACCTTACCTGAAATTGGGGTTTGGAGTTCGTTTTTATACTCATCGGAATCAGGTAGATAGAATTGCGAACGAAAAGCCAAAATCAACTCCTGCTTCTTCTCAATATAAGGTGTGATATCCACCACAAAATCAGGCACCAAATTTCTGTCTTGTATATAATGATATACCGCTTTGGGCCGCCACTTCATTTGACGCTCATTTTTATCTTCCGTTACTATTTTTTGCAAACCTGAATAGAAGCAGGCCTCATTGACCAACTTGGCAGCGCGACCATGATCGGGATGGCGATCAGTGATCGAATTTGCCAACACAATTTCTGGCTGATACTTTCTAATCATTCGGATGATTTTCAACGTATTCTCCTTGGAATGTTCAAAAAAACCATCTCCTAAATCGAGGTTTTCTCTCGCAGATGCTCCCATCAATTTTGCGGAAGCTGCTGCCTCTTTATCTCTGATTTCGGCAGTTCCACGGGTGCCGAGTTCACCGCGAGTGAGATCGATTAATCCGACTTTCTTACCCATTCCAATGTGTTTGAGCAAAGTGCCACTACAGGCCAATTCTACATCGTCGGGGTGCGCTGCAAACGCGAGTATATCTAATTTCATAAACCAATTTTATTTCAAAATCAAAGAAACAAAAAAATCAATTAAGGTAAAACTTGCATCTTAGTGAAAAATCGCTTATTATAATACTATCACTATTCTACCCGATTATTTTGTATTTAAGAGTTTGTTTAAATTTCCCTTATTTGGTAGCAATTGGTAAATTTCATTCTGAATTTCGTTAAAAAGACTTTGATGCTCTGGCATCATGCAAACCCAAGGATGCTAAAGCATTGCCTACGTTTTTTGCGTCATTCAAATTAAATTTTTCTTGCTTTCGCTCAATCATGGAATTTTAAAGAAGCTCTAAGTGCAAAAAGTGTTGGACACTTGATTATTCAAAAACCATCGGGCAGTGTGTGGTTCATCGCAAACAATTAGCCTGACAAAATTATCTTAGAAAAACTTTTTGAGCTAATTCTGTCAGACTACTTAGACTTCGAAAACTATCATTTTTCTTTTCTAAGATTTTAAAAATTTAATTTTAAGGTAATCTCTAATTCTCATTGAGACTTTCAATGTTATGAAGGGTTGCTTTCACCAAAATT
>CALLVG010000042.1 GCA_938010715.1 uncultured Saprospiraceae bacterium | reverse complement strand
CCCCGAAACCGTTTGTAGAAATATGATTAAATCTATGATTCTAAGCCACGTCAGTGGCGTCACCGTTTGTTTAATTTCAACGGTGCCGGAGCTACGCTCCTTAGAAACGCTCAAAAAATAAGTTCCCGATTTCAAAAAATTAGTGAAGGAAAAGTGATTGATAATGAGGTTTTTCGAGCTAATTTTTTGAATTGAAAAGGGAAGTTATTTTTTGAGTAATACTTAATTGAATATTTTTATTTTTTTTCTACAAACCGAGGCGCCACTACGTGGCTTTCAACCCAAAATTCGGGATTATTCATGTCCTTTCATAGCCTTTTATCAAAAAATGGGCTTACCCCTTCACCCACCTTTTTACAACTTTCCCCTTCTCATTTTCCAAAACCAAAAAATAAATTCCTTTTGACAAACCACTAATATTAAACTTCTTAGAATAAACACCTTTTTCATTTTCATCAGAAAAAACAGTACGTCCAAGTGGGTCAATAATTTGAATTTCAGATTCCGTCAAGTCCGCATTTTTAAAATCAATATTTAAAAAATCATCGGTGGGATTGGGATATATTTCTAAATCATTGGAGGTGAAAATATTGTCGGTTGAGCTGACATCTTTTAAGGGAAAATTCTCACAAACAAAATCATTGGAGTTCTCTGCATTGAGCTGTCGCAAAGAATACAAAGTTTAACCATCTAACATTTTGATTAAGAAAAGTAATCCTGACAAATCAGTGTTCTCAAACCTCAATAGAAAACCCATCATAAGCAAGCGAGATGCCTTCGGGCAATTGTTTATCAATCACATCATGCAAACCCATATGATGACTCATGTGGACAAAGTAGGCTTGTTCAGGCTGCAAGCGCTCAACCATTTCGATAGCTTGAACTAAGGTGAGATGAGAATGATGTTCCCAATGATGCAAAGCATTTATCACCAAAACCTTTGCACCTTTTACTTTTTCAGCTTCCTTGTCGGAGATGGTTTTCAAATCGGTGAGATAAACAAAATCACCAATCCGAAAACCATGAATTGGTAAATTCCCATGCATCAAATCTACGGGTTGGACTTTAATTCCCTCTACTTCAATTGGTTCAGATTGTATTTCAATCAAATCAATCATTGGCGCTCCAGGGTATTTTTTTTCAGCAAAAATGTAGTCGAATCGCTGCCGTACCTCTTGCAGCACACGAGCAGAACCATAAACCGGCATATCTTTCTTACTTCTAAAATTGAAAGGTCGAACATCGTCGAGACCAATGATGTGGTCGTTGTGCTCGTGAGTTAACAAAATGGCATCTAAGTGTTTGATACCAGTACGAAGCATTTGTTGTCTAAAATCAGGCCCTGCGTCTATCAGTATATTTTTATCACCAATAGTCAACCAAACCGAACAACGTAGCCGATTATCTTTAGGATTATCTGATAGGCAAACTTCACAGTCACAACCAATCACTGGTATTCCCTGTGAAGTACCAGTTCCGAGGAATGTGACTTTTAGATTGATAAGGAGAGTTGTTTAGAAACGAAGAAAATATGGTTAAACAGCTCGATGATTTTCTTAATAAAAAATCAATTTTGCCATTCAACAATTTAACCATAGAATAACACAAAAAGTTTATTAATTAAAACCGCACTTTATACTTGTAAGGATTAAGCCGCAGCCACTTGCTTTTGCACTTTTTTGTGGAATTCGACTGATTTTTCAGAAAGCATTGTCATATCCAAATCAATATGGCTCATGATTTCAATTAAAGTATTGATACGTGCTTCAACATCAAAAAATTTGTTGATAACTACTATCTTTTTATTTTCTACGAGTGCGTAACCAGATTGAAAGCTACCTTTTTCGTATCGAACGACATAGCCGTTTTCTTTGAAAAGGTTTTCGGTTTTCTCAAGTGTAGTACGTGTGTATTTCATTATTGAAAGCATTTTTTTTTATTACCAGAGAAAATTGAGTTAAAATGGTGAAATTGAAGAAATTGAACCAAAATCAAAAAAATCACTTTAACTCTACACATCAGTGTCCCTTACTGTATTATGTATCTGGAAAAAGACAATACGCTTTTAGCGTAAGAATGTTAGGCCAAAAATATCTAAATTTGATCAAAAAGGGAACCCTTTTACAAAATTGATAACCGATTTTTATGAAGCAAGCACATTATTGGGGAATTTTGATAGGGTTGCTCCTCTTTTCTTCCAATCTCTTTTCTCAGAGCAGATTTAAAGTGGCCGTCGTCGGTGGCTTCAATATTTCTCAAATTGATGGTGACAATTTTGTTGGTTACAAAAAATTTGGTTGGAATGGAGGCTTACGTGCTTCCACTATTTTCACAAAAAAGGTACAATTAGATTTTGAGTTGCTTTTCAGCCAACGAGGAAGTCTTTCTGGCGATTTTGAAGGCTTTTCAAAAACGCCTCATTGGATTGACATCCAACTTAATTATGCAGAAATCCCAATCCTATTCACCTACAAATGGAAAAAGGTAAATTCGAGAAAAAGTAAAAAGGCAAAAAATGCTTTTTATAAATTTGCATTTAATGGAGGCATCTCTGTGGGGCGCATCATTGGCACCACCGTCGAAGAGCGTCTTGATGAAAATAAAATAGATCCAACCTTTTTTAAAAGAATTACCAGTTGGGAATTAATCGAAGACCATATCATTAAATCTGACATTACCGGAACCGTTGGTATCTCCTATTTTTTAAATAAAAATATAGGTGTTTTGATGCGTTCCTCTACCTCACTCACACCACTCTACTTACCGAAAAAAAATGATGGGTACGGCAAGTTGATGCGTAATTACTATTTAACTTCCATGGTATTTTATCAGTTTTAAAACTGCATATCACCCAATCTTGATCGTATAACTGTAACCACCAGAAGATGGTTTTGGCAGCGGTTGTTCCGAAGGTGATTCTACTTTTTTGGAAGGAGTAATTTGATATTGAACTTGTTGTTCGACAGGTGCTACCTTCTTCGGCTGTTCTTTTGGTTTTCTAAAATGAATCTGAATCGTTTTGTGAAAAGTCAACCGTGCCTTTCGAGTTTTAGGCACTTGAAATTCTAACAATTTCACGACTCGAATCGCCTCGTCATTACAAGCCTTTGAAAGTGGAGAAATAATTTTTGCACCTACTACTTTCCCTTTATGATTGATTTCATATCGAAGGATGACCGTTCCTTCAGTCCCCTTTTCCATTGCTTTTTTAGGATATTTTAGATTTTCATTGATGAATTTTTTCAACGCATCATTCCCTCCTACATAGTAGGGTTTCTTTACAAAATGCTTGTCTTTGGTCTCTTTTTTCATAAAGTAGAACCCAAATTTATTTGGGTTATTAGATTAGTAGAAAAATCTATTCCATAAAAATAAAGGTAATTCAAAATATAGCTTGTCGTAAATTGTCGCGTCTTGTACCATGTACCAATAAACCATGCACCAATAAAATCATCCCCCCTCAATCTTCCTTTCTTTCATAATGCGTATCAAACCTTCTTGCACCACAGACGCCACCAATTTTCCTTCTTTTGTAAAAATGGTACCTCTCGAAAAACCTCTTGCATTTCCAGCACTTGGACTATCCGTTGCATGCAGTAGCCAATCATCAATTCTAAAATCACGGTGAAACCAGATCGCATGATCCAAACTTGCAAAAAAGAATTTGGAGCGATCTGCTTTCGTTTGATGAGGAAGAACAGAAGTCGTTAATAAATTATGATCGGAAGCGTACGCCAATAATTGTTGCTGCATGGGCAAATCCAATTTCACTTTATCGTTTGATTTAAACCAAACATGACGAAATGGACGCGCATTTTTATCAGGATCAAATTTTTCAACAGGTCGAAAGTCTATCGCATTTGGATAAATAACTTTCATCCTTTTATATAAATCAGGATGCGATTCTTTCAACGTTTTGATTTGCTCAAAATCAGGCAACAAAACCTCTGGTGGCAAAACGTTGGGCATTGTAATTTGATGTTCAAACCCTTCTTGCCGCAACTGAAAAGAAGCTGCCATATTAAAAATCGCTCTTCCTTTCTGTATTGCTACCACCCGACGTGTCGTAAAACTTCCACCATCCCGAATCGTATCTACCTCATAAATAATCGGTACATCTACATCGCCTGCTAATATAAAATACCCGTGCATTGAGTGCGCTATCCGATCTTCCGGAACCGTCTGATAAGCAGCATGTAACGCCTGCCCCAGCACTTGTCCACCAAAAACCCGTCCCCAAGGGGTCTTATAATTTTGTCCTCTAAAAATACAGTCATCGATTTTTTCTAAAGTAATTAAATCGACTAATTCTTGTATGGTCTTCATTGTATTATTTTAAATGTTGCCGTTGTTGCCGTTGTTGCCGTTGTTGCCGTTGTTGCCGTTGTTGCCGTTGTTGCCGAGTAAACGAGGTTACGAATATTTAGTTGACTTAATTGCAAAAAATTGAACACACGCCGCTTCAGCAACCCTGGCAACTTGGCAACCATGGCAACTTGGCAACCATGGCAACTTGCAACCCTGGCAACCTGGCAACCATGGCAACTCGGCAACCATGGCAACCTGGCAACTCAGCAACTTTTTCACCCTCTAAATCTAATAAATTCAAAAACCTCCCCTTTTTCAAAAACCTCCTTCCCTCTTGGCAAAATGATAAATCCGTCAACATCAGCCAAATTTGCATGATCGCCTGAGCCTTTTCCACGACGTGGGTGAGCCAAAGTTTTTCCATCTTGGGTATATTCAATCGCAACCTGCAAGTAGTGAAGCAAATCGGGTTTAAAAGTTACATCAGAAGCAAGTGAAACGTAAGGAAGTTTTGCCTTTGGTTTTCCCAAATTATCACTCAACCAGGGCAAAAGATAAGCCTCCATTCCTACGAAAGTAGAAACTGGATTTCCTGGAAAAGCAAAAACTTTCACTCCTTCAGTTGGATGTTTTCCAAACCAAAAAGGCTTTCCTGGTCGCTGTTTTACTTTATAAAATGATTTTTCAACACCTAAAGATTCGAGTGCTTTTGGTATCAAATCAAACTTGCCCATCGACACGCCACCACTCAAAATGATAATTTGATAAGTTTCTAAAATTTGGGTAAGCTGCTTTTTTATAGAAGCTTCATTGTCTTCAAAATGAAAAGAATCTGCAGAGATGCCCATTGCCGCCAATTGCGCTACGCAAGCATGAGAATTCGATCTACGTTTTTGATGAGGTTTCGGTTTTTTGGAAACTTTTACCAACTCATCACCGCTCGATACAACTGCAATTTTGGGGAACGTTTTTACCAAAATAAATGATTTGCCAATCGTCGCCGCCACTCCAATTTCAGCAGCCGTTATTAATCGACCTTTCGGAACAATCAAGTCGCCTTTCTTTCGGTTCGTTCCTTTAAAATGAATGTTTTGATTTTTTTTGACATCATCAATCAGAACTGTAGCCGTTCCATTTTCTATTTTTAAATCTTCGTATCGAATGTTGGTGTCTGCTCCGTTTGGGCGTACCGCACCGGTCATTATTTCGATGCAATTTTCCTCATTTTTTAAAGTAGCTTGAGGCATCCCAGCCCCATTTACTTTTTCAATTTTAAAAATCCGATTCCCTTTTTTAAAAGAATTAAAATTGATAGCGATTCCATCCATACGAACGGTATCATAGGAAGGAAAATCCAAATCAGCAAACCAGTCTTCTGCCAAAATTCGCCCCAGCGCATTTGATAGTTTTACGCGTTTGGTTCCGATTTCTAACCTTTCTTTGTAAATTAATTCTTTTGCTTCTTGGACTGTTACCATAAAAAATTGAGTTCTGCCGTAAAGATGGCATACTACGAGTTTAATTTTCAAAAGAACCAATAAATTTCTCGGAGAACGTTCTAATTTTACCAAAAAAGAAATTCAAATGATTCGCTTATTTTTTTACGTATTGATTCCGTTTTCAATTTTAATGCTCTCTTGTAGAGGAGAAGCTTTGGTTTTTGAAAGTCCAGAACCGATTCACCTCACAGAGGATCTTACTATTGAAGAGGGAGATTCTTTAATTATTGAAGCAGGCACAAAAGTAATGCTTGATACTGGGGTGAATATCATCGCCTATGGCGACGTCATCATCAGAGGTACAAAAGAAAACCCCGTGCATATTTACCCATCAGATCCCGAATATGGCTGGGGTATTTTGAGAGCAAAAGGGGAATGTGATAATCTCATCATCCAGCACGCCATCATTGAAGGTGGACTCATTATGTCCTACCAAACCAATAATTATTTTAACGAAGTCACTTTCAAAAATCAACGTAAACTCGAATGGAATGAAGCCCTCGCTCGATTTTGGTATGGCGTCGTTCATATCGAAAATTGTCGTTTGGAAGGAAATAATCGAGGGGAAGGATTTCTCCTACATAATGTTCAGAAGCCAAATATTCATCATTGCTTTTTTGATAAAGTTCCTGATGCTATCGAATATATTGATTGTAGAAATGGGCGCATCAGCAATAATCATTTTCAGGACATGGCCGATGATGCGATTGACCAAAACTCTTGCTGGAATACTTTAATTGAAAATAATCGAATTTTTCATGTCAAAGATTGCGGAATGGAACTCGGTAGCGAAAACTTTGGAAGTAGTGATTCGCTTTTGGTTAGAAATAACTTGATTGTCGGTTGCTCCAAAGGTATCATCGTCAAAGAGTCTTCTTTTGTGATGATTGAACAATCTACTTTCAACAATAACGGCATTGGGGTAGAAATCCACACTGACAAAGATAGCAGTCGCATTAGTCGCGTTGAAATTCGTAGCTCCGTAATTGCGGGAGATTTTAATACCATTATTAAAAATGATAGGTCGGAGGCAAAACTCACTCAATGCCTTTCCAACAAAAATTTGCCTTTCGGCGAAATGAACCTTATCGCTCCTGTCGAATTCAAAAATCCTTCAATGGCGAATTATGAGATTATCAGTGATGAATTTCCTGAAGGGATGACAAAGGAGACTTTGGGTTTTCAGAAGTGATGCGAAGTGCGACTTGGGAGTTAGAAATTAGAGCAGATTTCTTTTGATTTTATCTAAGCCAATTGACTCCAAAGTTGTTTTATTTTTTTCAGGAATTTCATCAACATTATCGTAAAACTCGATGGCTGCCGAGACTTCCGCTACTCTCAAAATATGAATCATCGGGTACGGAGAGCGATTGGTAAAATTTTTCACATCATCTGCTTTCGCTCCTTCAAATAGATAGCCAGGATGAAAACTTGCAATCTGAAAAAGGTCTTCTACTTTTTGTAATTTCAATAATCCTTCACATAAATCAAGCAATTCCAAATAATCAAAAAAATCATCGAGACCGTTTGGGTAAATCAAAATGGAGTTAGAAATATCTTTTGGATCAGCATTTTCGAGGCGTTCGATTTCTTTCCAAAAAGAGGTCATTTGAATCTCGGTTTGCTCCGAGGTTTCCATGGCATAATGAATTTTTCCTTTTGAAAAAGGATGCTTGGCAAATGGACATAAATCCAATTTGATGACAAACGATTCAATCCAACTTTTCGTTTTTTCGATTTCTTGCATACGCAAAGCTAAATCAAAACCTAAATTATTCTTTTGAATTTGTACTGTTATTTTTCATCTACTTTAAATAAAAACTGACCCAATCTTTTCAAATTGAGTCAGTCACTTTCATTTGGAATGTGATAAAATAACTGGAGTTATTAGACTTTAACCATTTTACTTTTTCTCGAAAAGTTTTTAAAAACAGGGTTCCCACCAAGTAAATGATAGAAAACCCTGTCAAAAACTTGTAAGATAAGTAAAAGTTAAAGTGATTCTTCAAGCGTTTTTTTCCTATTAAGAAAAAGCTCAAGTATATCTTTCAACGAAACTTTCTAACCATAGAAAGTCTTGATTGATTCTCACCAATAATTAATTGTTTGTTCTTGAAAGACTCCCAAATACAAGGAATCCAACTTAATAGCAGTTTTATTTGAGGTAGGGATTTTAGGAGTGCTTCTTCAGTAGAAGAATAAGAATTTTAGGTGTGCTAATGTTTTAGATGTTTTGACCAGCTTTACACCGATATTTATGTAGATTCATAAATTATACCAAACACGTAAAAGTCTTACTTTGAGAAGTTAAAGTTCTCAAAAGAAGTATATAAGTAAAACCGAAAAAACAACCTTTCGATTTGAAGCGGTTCTTTTTCCATTATACTTCCCCGATTAAAATCGGGACACGCGTTAAAAATACTCACCAATGCTTAGGCATTGTCTGCGTTTTTTGCCTCGTCTAATGAAAA
>CALLVG010000041.1 GCA_938010715.1 uncultured Saprospiraceae bacterium | reverse complement strand
GACGATTATGCAAAACAGGTAAGTCTCAAAAAAATACAAAAAGAAGCCGATATTTTGTCAATCCATATTTTTTATGAGACTGATAATCATTATTTTATAAATAGAAAATTTATAAATAAATTTGAAAAAGATATTTGGATGGTCAACACTGCACGCGGTTTAGTCTTGAAAACTTCTGATTTAGTAAAAGCTTTAAAAAAAGGAAAAATTAAAGGCGCGGCACTTGATGTTTTGGAGTATGAAGAGACGTCTTTTAATGATTTTAATTTCCAAAAATTGCCAAAAGATTTTGAGTATTTAGTTAATGCTCAAAATGTGATTTTGACGCCACATTTAGCTGGACTTTCGGAGGAGAGTTATGAAGGCCATGCACGCGTTTTGGCACGGAAGATTTTGAGATGGGATGGGGTTATTTGAGTTCTTCTATTTTTTCGGTTAGCCATTTGGCACCTACCAAGCCTTGTTGTTTTTCTTTTAATAGATCCATTTCGATTTTTTCAATAGATTTCTTTTCGCCAGGGATTATTTTGGTTAGTTTTTTTACTAAATTTAAGAACCTCAAATATCGTTGTTGTCTATCGTTATTCAACTCTTTGCTTTTAACTTTCCTACCTAAGTACACTCTAAAACTTTCGATGAAAAAATCTAATGGTTCAAATTCATCCAATTCAAAATAAGTAATAGTAGTAAATGTCTTTGCATTTAAACTCACCAAAAGATCCTGATCTTCCAATTCTCTAAGTTGCTCTAAGACCTGATCATATTTTTTTAGAGAAAAGTATAACTGCCCCAAATTAAACTTAATTGAATTTTCTCGATAATTTTCAGGGATTTTTGGGCCATAGTCATTTATGAACTTTTCAGTCCAAGAATATTTTTTCAAGAAAACTCCAATACCAACAATATTCTTAAAATCCCATGGCGAGATTTCTCCAATCTTAGTTAAAATAATTTCTTTCGAAACCATCTCATTGTAAAGTTGAAACAACTCGTCTGCAAATTGATAGTCTCCTTTGTTATTTTTTCTTATACAGTAGTTTGCTGCAAAATAGTACAAGGATAAAGCTTCACTTTTTGGGAAATTCAATGCGTTTAGACTTAATAATTCTTTCAGTTTGTAATAATGGTCTAATTCTTCATTTTCTTTTACAGTTAAGAGACAATAATAATAAATAGAAATTGAGGGTATCTCTAATAAATTTGAATTTTTTATTATTGAAATTAAGTCTTCGACAAAATCGATTTTGTATCCATCCTTCAAGTAACTTTGCTGAGAGAGAGCAGCGGAATAAAATCTTAATTTTTCACTAAAGTAAAAGTGATCCAAATTAGAGGATATGGACTCAATATTACTTTTATCTAATCTTTTAAGTTCGCTTTCTGTAAGATCGTATAAAGTTTTTTCTACTAAATATTGGTTTAAATGTGAATTTGCTGATTCATCTAAGTTTGTTTGAGCTAATTTTTTAGAATTTCGAATATAAGAATTGTAGAGGTGTTCTATTTTTCTATTTCTGATTGCATCTAAGGTCAAGTAAGTCTTAGTTATTTTATCATTTTCGACGTGTTCAAATGCTATAAAAGTTTCGACATTTTTCAATAAATCAGAACAATATTTTCTAAATCTTACATTATCAAAAACTTTTTTATTGGTTAATTTTTCCCAAAGCGCTTCCTTTTGAAGTTCTCTTTTACTTTTTCCATTTTGAAATTTGATGATAAAATCAAACAATTCCACTATCTTCTCGTCTGAATTAAAATAGGGAGATTTCAAAAATTTGCGCAAACGGTTCTGCTCTAATTTGTTAAAGTTTTGAAGAACATTATATATCTTGGTATTTTTCATGTGTAGTGAGCTGATATACTGACTATTGTATTGAATTGGGTGTAAAATAGCTCCAGCAAATTTAACTAAAAATCTTTGAGAATTTTATTGCACCAAATATAAATTTTTAATATATTTGCAAGGTCAAGCAATGATATAAAATCTCAACCATGAATGTACATTTACGAAACACTTTATTTTACTCACTTTTCGTGCTCTGCTTTTCAGTAGGGCATTCGGTTTATGGGCAAAATATTGACCCACCAGAGGAATTCGATGTGATTGAAGGCCAAGCTTATGATTTTAGATATAATCATAGTGCGCCACCTTTTATGACAAGAATAATACTTCCTGCCACTACCTTTACTCACGGTGAATATAACGGAGGCGCTAACCAACCAATAAGAGTTAGCTCCAACGAATACAAAATTATTTACAACGCAAACAAAGGAACCACAGGTAAAGACACACTTACTATAGAATATCGTAATCCTCAGAAGACCTTCAAAAAAGTAGTGATCAATGTTTTACCTTCAAAAGTTACTGCTGAAGATGATTTTATTTGTATCCCTTTAGGTAGTTCGGCTGCTATTCCAATTGAACTAAATGATTATAGTAATCGGGGAGTATTAAATATCACAGATATTTCTGTAGAAAATAATGGTTCAGTAACTATTCAAAATAATGCCGCCATTTTTACCCCAAAAACTGGTTTTGAGGGTTTAGCTAATTTCAATTATGTAGTATGTGATGATGTTGGAACTTGTGATAAAGCAACTGTTTATGTTTGTGTAGGCGATCCCAATTCTTACTCCAACAGTGAAATAGATTTAATAACAATTAAGAACAAGCCGATACAAATTATCACGCCACTTCATGATTATAATTTGACTCAAAGTCCTACCAATGGAATTTTGGATATCAATACCTCAAACGGGATATTATACTTTGAACCAAATGGAGGATATACTGGAATAGACCAATTTGTTTATACTCATAACGTTACTGGTTTTACTAAAACCATTAAAGTAGATGTACTGAACATCGATGAACCTAATCAATTTGTCTTAGATGATGTAGAATACACCTTTGTTAGTGAACCAATCTTGATTAATATCCTTGAAAATGATTATTTGGGTGTTGCACTACATAATGTAACAATTACTAACAATCCTATTAATGGCGTTTTAACTGCTGTTCCAGGCCTAAAAGGAGTTTATACGTATCAACCAAACCCTGGTTTTAAAGGAATTGAGGAATTTACTTATTCTGCTTCTTCTGTACCCAACAATGGTAATACGGAAACTGGTAAAGTCAACATTATTGTAAATGATTTTAACCCAGCTCAAGCAGTATTTGACCTTCAAACACCTCAAAATACACCACTTGTTCTTGATTATAATATCGCTCCTTCCAATTATTCTTTTATTGTTACCAATAATGGAAACAAAGGCACTGCGGTTTTTTATCCAGGTTTAATAAATACAACTATCAATGGTCAGAATATTGTTGGTACTAACTTAGTGATTTATACCCCAAACTCTGGGGCTACAGGAATAGATGAATTTGAGATGCAATACTGCGTAGGTATCAGTACTAATTGTCCAACCGTAAAAGTCAAAGTTGATATTCAATCTATTTCAAATAGCAACATTTGTTTTGGTGCTGATTGCGTATGGGCTGGAGATGCCAATAGAGATGGCGTAGTTGATTTGAGAGATATACTACCAACTGGTTGGTGTATTGGTGATGTAGGAGTATCAAGAGCAAATGCAACTATTAACCCATGGGTAGGTCAAGAATGTTCAAATTGGGGAACTGCCTTCCCACATACAGATATTGATTTAAAACATTTGGATTCAAATGGAGATAGTTTGATAAATGTTGCCGATACTACTGCGATTAGTGAACATTATCAAAAGAATCATTCGCTTTCTCCAGAGCCAATTAATTTTCCAGCTAACATTCCATTGTTTTTGGGAAGTCCGGATACAATTTATGTAACAGGTCCAGGAGATATAGTTAGAGTTCCGATTATATTAGGAGATCCAAATTTGCCAGCAGAAAACATGTATGGGTTAACTTTTAGTATTGATTTTGACCCAAGTATTATTGATGCGCCAGCTTCTTCTATTAGTTTTGACGCTGAAAGTTGGGCAAATTATACTTCACCTGTTTTGAGCATGGTTAAAAAACCATTTACAGGTAGAATTGATGCAGCTTACACAAGGACAAATGGTGTTACCACTGATGGTTATGGAAAAGTTGGCGTAGTTGACTTTGTAATTATTGAAGATTTAGAATTCCAAAGATTGCCAGAAAAGTCATTCGCAAGAATAAGCGGTAGCTATTACAATGGGGCAGGAGTTTACACTGAACTTCCTGAATCATTAGTAGCAATTTCATTTCAACAAGAAACTGGAAAGGAAGCATCTGCTGAATTATTGGTTTTCCCTAATCCAACTTCAGATTACCTAAATTATCGCATTGTAGGAGCTCAAGAGCCTTATGATAAGGTAGAAGTTTATGATTTGACTGGGAAGTCTATCTTACAAGGTACACACGACCAATTTAATGGTCAGATAAATACTTCTCAATATACAAGTGGCGTTTATGTAATGCGTGTAAGCACTTCTATTGGTGTTGTAACTAAAAAGTTTAAAGTTATCTCTGGTAGGTAATAAAGAATATAAAGAGTCTGAATGAACTCTTTTTAAACCCAATCATTCGTGGAATTTTATCATTGCAAGTGAGTCGTACATCTTTGATGTACGACTTTTTTTTATTTTTGTACTAATGCTATTGATTTTGGGTGTTAATACCATCTCACATATCTTAAATTTCCCACCATTTTTTCTCCTTTTTTATAAGATCAAGCCTTTTTTTTATTTTTTTTTGAAAAAAAATAGACTTTTTTTAATGGTAAAAAAGTATTTATTTTTCACATTAAATAAGTTGTAATTAATTGATTATCAGGTGATTATGAGATTTAAATCTATTTTTAAGTGTATATTTTTGTTCACAAATACTTGATTTTGTACTATAAAACAACTCTGATATGCCGCATATTTGTACTGTGGAAAGGAAAGAAGAGTAGAAGTAAGGAAAAAAGCGCTTCAAAAGTTTAGCGCTCATTAAATGTAGATTATGTTCATGGGATTATAATTTGTTGGTAGCAAGTCGTCCTACCCTCATGGCCGACTTGCTATTTTTTCAACAACTCATCCTAATCTACACATTGAAAGTTTTATGTTCATGGGATTATAATTTGTTAGTAGTGAGTCGTCCCTTCACCCTCTTGAAGGGACACTTACTATTTTTTAAATTACAATTACCTGCAAAAATATAAAGCTCCAAACTGTGGGAAGTTTGAAGCTTGAGTTCATACAATAAAAAAAGTCAGACAGTGGGATGTCTGACCTTCAAGTTCGCGTTCATGGGATTAACCTGTTAATAGCAGTACATGGGAAATTTAACTGTGTTAATCTAACGCAAATATAAGGGGATTTTCAATTTAAACAAAGTTTGAATGTTAATTTCTTTAATTTAATTTGGCAAGTATTGTTTTTGGATATGTTCATGGGATTACCCTTAAATGGGTAGGCTAAAAAAGCCACAATTAATAAAGCCACATCATAGCGATGTGGCTTTTTTTATTTGGTGAAATCAAAAAAGGCTCGAAGATTATTCTTCGAGCCTTTTTATTGTACTATAGGAAATAATTTTAAAAAAAATTACAATCTATTTTGATTTACAACCTCATAAATCCTCTCTCTATAGTTTTTTCCAATTGGAATATGCTTTTGAGTGCCTTTTTCAACTACTTCTACCATATTGCCAACCACGGCTTTTATCTTTTTGATATTCACGATATATGACCGATGGATACGTTGGAAATTATCGCTGGGTAGCTTCGATTCTAATAATTTCATAGTTTGTAAAGTAATGACTCGCCCATCCTCCATTTTGATAATCACATAATCTTTCAGTCCTTCTATGTATATAATGTCTGAGTAATTTACTTTGATCAGCTTCTTATCTGCTTTTACAAAGAAATAATCAAGCTTAGGCTGTTGGACTGGTTTGACGCCTTTTTGTAAATCAAGCTGTTCTTTTGCCTTATTAATCCCTTTCAAAAATCTTTCTAAGGAAATAGGCTTGAGCAAATAATCCACTGCATTTAATTCAAAACCTTCTATAGCAAAGTTTGGATAGGCGGTTGTGAAAATAACCAAAGGAGGATTTTTAAGCGTTTTTAAAAACTCCGTTCCAGTCAGTTGTGGCATTTCGATATCAAGCAACATCAAATCTACCTCTTCTTCTTGTAGCGCAGTCATTGCCTCAATCGCGTTGTTACACTTTCTAACTAAATTCAGTTCAGAAAGCTGTTTTATATAGGTCTCTAAAACATCCTGAGCTAGAGGTTCGTCATCTACAATTAGTACATTCATAATGAGTCTATTTTTGGTGATTTATTGTGTGTTTAAATTAAGTCGAACGCAGTAGGTGTTTGGCGTGTCTTCAATTTCCAAATGATGTTTATCTGGATAAAGTAAATCTAATCTTCTCTTCACATTGACCAGCCCAATTCCTCCAGAGCGTTTGTGTTCTTGATAAGGAAGGGCGGCTGGTTTACTATTGGTTACTTCAAATTGCATCTCATTTTCATCCACTAAAATTTCCAAATTCACATAACCCGTTTCTAAGGAATTCTTGATACCGTGTTTAAAGCAATTTTCAATGAAGGTAATCAATAAAAGTGGAGCTATTTTTTGATGATGGACTGCTCCAGTTTGAGTAAATTTTATCTCAACCTTGTTTTGTCTAATTCTTTCAAGATCGAGATAATTTTTGATATAATTCAGTTCTTTCCTCAAAAACACTTTGGGCTCATTGCATTCGTACAGCATATAACGCATCATTTCTGAGAGCTTAATGACTATCTCGGGTGCTTGGTCAGATTTTTTTAGGGTAAGAGCGTAGAGGTTATTTAGGGTATTAAAAAGGAAATGTGGATTAATTTGAGACCGTAGAAATTTCAATTCAGACTGCATGTTTTGAGTTTCTAAATCTTGTTTTTCTTGAATTTGAGTGGCCCATTCTGTAACTATATTATACATGGTCGAAAAACCGCCAACGAAAAAGTTCGATAATAAAATCAATCCTTGATTATCAAGTAATTGAGCAGCGTCTGATGGGTTTCCAGATAGCACTAAGTAAAGAGAAAATAGCTTTATTGGCGTTAGGATTAATATGAATAGCCCTAACCTAATAAAGTACTGAGCAAATTTATTTTTCTTTAAATGAGTTGGAATGAAGTAATGTAGATTGGCATAGACAATAGCAGCATAGAATATTATATTGACAAATTCATACAAAAACGTGTGCCAGAATCCAAGATGAAATCCTTCAATTATCAGTAACAAACAAAGGAAGGTCAACCAAAATATCAAATGGTGAATCCATTTGATTTGAGCATCCTTTAATTTTGATAATATTTTTACTCCAGACAGAGCCATTTAATTTGTTTATGTGAAAACAAAACAACTTAATCTTTTTAATAATGGTTTTCTATTTTAGATAAAACCTTTAAATAACTTGATGAAAAGAAAAATTTAAGAGAGGTTGGCAAAAATTGAAGTTGTTTTTTAATGTTTTTCAATAGACCTGAATTCCGCGAATCTGGCGATTTGCATTAATTCGCGACTGTTCAGAGAACAGCACGAGCAAATTCAGTTTGAAATTTTTAGAATAAAAAATATAATTAACTCAAGTTGCGAGCTATTTGGATCAAGGTGATCATGGCTAAATTGCTATATCGTTTCATGGCTTTTAAAAACAATGCCAACCTGGTAAATATTGAACCATTGAAAAACTACCTCATTGATCGCAACTTAAATTAATTAATTGGTTACCCACTCTGAGCGACATAGAACTTCTATTTAGGAACGTGTAAAAGCAGTTTGAATATTCTTTTTCCCATGCTCTTCGTTAAAAATACGCACCAATGCAAAGGCATAGTCTGCGTTTTTTGCCTCGATCAATGAAAAAATAATTATTCAACTTTGTTACAATTTATTCTTTACATGTTCCTTAACAAATACAATCCAAAATTTATTTCTGAAATCTTGTGGAGAACCTCGTTTTTTAAAAAGAGAATTTAACTTTGTGGCTCGTTTTAAATTTTGGGATTAATAAAAGTAAATCTAAATGGCTACCAAAAAAGAGGATTGGGCAAGAATGAAAAAGGATTATAAAAGCATCCTTAAAGAGGTGGGGGAGAATGTAAAAAGAGAAGGCCTATTAAAGACTCCAGAGCGTGCTGCAAAAGCGATGAAATTTTTGACGCATGGTTACGATATGGACCCCAAAGCAATTTTGGAAGGCGCAATGTTCACGGAGGATTATAGTGAAATGGTTATTGTGAAAGATATCGAATTGTATAGTTTATGCGAGCATCACATGTTACCGTTTTTTGGGAAAGCTCATGTTGCCTATATTCCAGATGGGAAAATTGTTGGTCTTAGTAAAATACCACGTATTGTCGATGTATTCGCAAGGCGGCTCCAAGTACAAGAAAGATTGACAGATCAGGTTTTAAATTGCATCAATGATGTTTTGAAACCAAAAGGAGTAGGGGTGGTTATTGAAGCATCGCACATGTGTATGATGATGAGAGGGGTCCAAAAGCAGAATTCAGTAACTACAACTTCTGCTTTTAAAGGTCAATTTATGAAGCAGGAAACTCGATCTGAGTTTTTGAATCTAATCGCTTCTAATTTACATTAAAATAAAATTACATTTGTGAAAGAATAGAAACCTTGTTCTCTCAAAGAAAAGGTTTCTATTTTTGAAAAAATCAATACGATGAAAAAAGCATATATTTTTCCTGGACAAGGAGCGCAATTTGAGGGGATGGGGAAAGATTTGTATGAATCTGGTGATAAAGCAAAATCAATTTTCGCGAAAGCAAATGAGCTATTAGGGTATGACTTGACAGAGGTAATGATAAATGGTTCTGCTGAGGATTTGAAGGAAACGAAAATCACCCAACCCGCTGTTTTTTTACATTCTTATATTAAATCTCAAATTGCAGAAGCGTCGCTCAAACCCTCTATGGTTGCTGGGCATTCATTGGGAGAGTTTTCTGCCTTGGTGGCTTGCGGTGCTTTAGATTTTGAGGATGCATTGGTTTTGGTGAAAAAACGAGCATTGGCCATGCAAAAAGCATGTGAAATGGAAAAAGGCACGATGGCTGCAATTTTAGGATTAGAGGATGAAAAAGTAGAAGAGATTTGTCAAAAATCAGAGGGAGTTGTGGTAGCGGCTAATTACAACTGCCCTGGACAATTGGTAATTTCAGGAAGTTTGGAAGGAATCGAAAATGCAGTAAAAAACTGTCAAGAGGATGGAGCCAGAAAGGCAATTGTATTGCAAGTTGGTGGAGCATTTCACAGCCCACTGATGCAACCTGCAATGGAGGAGTTGAAAGCTGCGTTAATTAATACGAATATCAAAAAACCGATTTGTCCTGTTTACCAAAATGTTGACGCGAAACCACAAACAGATCCAGCTATTATAAAACAAAATTTGATTGACCAATTAACTGGCCCAGTCAGGTGGACGCAAACTATGAAAAATATGATAGCTGATGGTGCAACTGAATTTATAGAAGTAGGTGGTACTGGTAAAGTTCTTCGTGGGTTTGTAATGAGAGTAGATAGAAGATTTCCAACTTCTGCAATTTAAAAAAGTTTACCTTTTTCTTAATAATTCGTCTGAAACTTTAAGTAATCATTTGAAGTTCAATAAAGACCTTTTATTCAAAAAATTTCTTGATACCGCATGAACAAAGCAGTGGCAAAAGGAAAAGTGTTGGTGGCCGAACCATTTTTGGAAGACCAAAATTTTAAGCGAACAGTGGTGATGATTTGCGATCATGCTACAGCTGACGGTACGGTAGGTTTTATTCTCAATCGTCCAATTGATATGCGGGTCGATGAGATAATTGAAGATTTTCCCGAGTTTGAAGCAGATGTTTTTTACGGTGGTCCAGTGAAAACAGACACGATTCATTATATACACAGAATGGGAGAACTCCTGGAAGGAAGCACAAAAGTGGTAGATGGCGTTTATTGGGGCGGAGATTTTGAAAAACTAAAATTTTTGATTGAACAAGAACTCATCACTCCAAATGATATTCAATTTTTTGTCGGATATTCTGGATGGTCCGAAGGACAGCTTCAGGATGAAATGGAGAGTGGTACTTGGTTTGTCGAGGAGATGTATTCAAATTATGTTTTCAAAGTTGATCCATTTCAACTATGGCAAAAAATCCTTGAAACGAAGGGTAATGTCTTTTCTGTAATTGCCCAAATGCCTGATAGTGCAAACTTAAATTAAGAACTCCTATCACAATGGCAGTTTAATAGACTAAATAATTAATGCCATATTAGTACTTTTGTCATACGAAATGACACCATCCTTATTTTTTCCAAAGAGCGTTAAAAAAGTTAGAATGTTTTAAATGATATTTTGCCAAAATGAATAATTGGTGAAATGTTTTTAAACGAAAAATCCCCGAAGAATTTCTTTCATGAAAACTCTTCGGGGCCCATAATCGTAGTTTTTAGCAAATGTATCTACCTGATTAAGAAAATAAAAAAGGTAAGACACTTAATACTATTTCAAAACACATGCCAATTTTTAATAATATTAAAATTCCTTTCATGAGAAAATTTATCGTACTCATTTTGATTTTTGTAGGAACGTATTCTTTTGCACAAACCAATATTGGAGGTGTCATCAACCAATATGCAGCGGTGAAATCTATCAATTTTTGTGATGGAAAGATTTCAGTTGATTCTACTTCTAATTTTTCTGTAGGAGAACGCATTCTGATTATTCAAATGCAAGGTGCAATAATTGATGAGAGTAACTCGGCGAATTATGGAACCATCGCCAATTTGCAGTCAGCTGGTCAATATGAACTCGCAACTATAAAAAGTATTAATCTCGATACAATTGAGGTAGAAAATTATTTAATTAACAATTACAACACCTCTGGTAATGTTCAAATAGTAACTTTCCCAAAATACGGTAATGCATTGATAATGAATGAATTATCAGCACGTCCTTGGAATGGAATTAAAGGAGGAATCTTGGCATTTTCAGTTGATAATGAATTAACCTTTTCAGCTGGCATTGATGTTTCAGGAACGGGCTTTAGAGGAGGAGTCACTACTTCAGAAGCTAACAATTGCACAGGGGCAATCAATAATGGGAATTTTTATTTTTACGAAAGAGGTAACTGGCGAGGTGCCGAAAAAGGAGAGGGCCTTTCAACTAAAATAATTGGAAAAGAAAATGGCCGAGGCGCTCAAGCTACTGGAGGAGGAGGGGGAAATGATCACAACTCTGGTGGTGGAGGTGGTGCTAATGTGAGTGCCGGAGGAAACGGTGGAGAAAGAGATACCAATTTCTTTTCGGGTGACTGTAGAGGTGATAATCCAGGTGTAGGTGGTAAGTTTACCTCTCGAGAAACCAATAGAATCTATATGGGCGGGGCGGCGGAGCAGGCCATTCCAATAATAACGTAGGAACAGATGGTGGCGCAGGAGGAGGAATTGTTTTGATGGAAGTTGGCTCAATCTCAGGTCAAAATTTTGAAATAAAAGCAAACGGAAATTCCGCAAATAATACAACTGGAGGTGATGGCGGCGGCGGTGGCGGCGCAGGAGGTTCTGTTATTTTAAAAATAAATCAACCCTCAACAGTTGATAGTGTTATAATAGAAATTGAAGGAGGAAAAGGAGCTGATGTTTTTAACGATATTACTTCGACTTGCTTCGGACCTGGTGGCGGAGGAAGTGGTGGATATGTTTATTCGAATATTACAAGTATCGACAACCGCATTTCAATAAAAGGAGGAGAGAATGGAGTTTCATTAAATTCTACAAGAAATGGATGTGGTGCCAATAGCGCAACTGCTGGGGCAAGTGGTATAATGGCAAATGATTTAACTAATCTAATTGCAGGTACGAATCCAATAGGACAACCAATGTGGCAGACACAACCTGACCAAGCAGTTTTGATTTGCCCAGGCGGCGATTTTACATTGACTGGTTCGGCAACAAGTGGCCTAAATTTATCTTATCAATGGCAAATTTTTGATGGAAGCAACTTTGTTGATTTGACTAATGATGCTGGAACTACAGGTGCGCAAACTTCCACTTTGTCAATGACTTCCGTAGGTTCCTTTATGGATCAATCTCAAATAAGATTGGTCATAACTGACCCGTGTGGTGGAGAATTGATTTCAAATACGACCCTCTTAACGGTACAATCAATTTCGATTGCGAATTTTTCATTTGTCGAAAATAATGGAGCATACGAATTCACCAATTTGAGTATGAATGCCACAAGTTATTTGTGGGAATTTGGCGATGGAAATACTTCTGTTGATTTTGAACCAGTTCACAATTATGCCACAAATGGAACATATACTGTAACGTTAAGAGTTTCTGGGCCATGTGGTGTTGATGATTTTACAGAAACCATAACGGTAACAAATGTTTTAGGACCAACTGCTAATTTTACGGCTGATGAGGTTGAAGGCTGTGCCCCTTTTTCGGTGCAGTTTCAAAACCAATCATCAAATGCCGACACCTATAGTTGGTTTTTCCCTGGTGGTACGCCAATTACTTCAAACGATGAAAATCCAACAGTTGTTTATCAGATTCCAGGAATTTATACAGCGATTTTGGCAGTTGAAAATGTGGTAGGAGTGGATACACTTGAACAGATTAATTACATCACGGTCAATTCATTACCTGTCGCTGATTTCGATTTTGATATTACAGGTTTATCTGTTCAATTTAATGATAAGTCAATTGGTGCTACAACCTATACTTGGGATTTTGGTGATGGAAATACAAGCACCATGCAAAACCCAATGCATACTTACAGTATGAGTGGAAATTTTGAAGTAAAATTAATAGTTGAAAATGATTGTGGAACAGCAGAATTTTCGAATAATCTATCGGTAGGTGGTCCACCAACAGCTGACTTTGGTGTGAATGAAAATGAAGGATGTGCGCCATTTACGGTTCAGTTTCAGAATCAATCGCAGGGGGCAACAAGTTATAGCTGGTTTTTCCCTGGCGGAAATCCAACCTTTTCTACTGATGAAAATCCTACAATTGTTTACAATACACTGGGCACTTATACTGCAATTTTAGCGGTCGAAAATGCTATAGGAGTTGATACTATTACCCAAAGTGATTTGATTGTTGTCCAGACAGGTCCAACTGCTAATTTCAATTATACTGGAACAGGAAGAGATATTCAATTTGAAAATTTATCAGCTGGTGGCTTGACCTATACTTGGGATTTTGGTGATGGAAATATGAGCAATGCTCAAAACCCATTGCACACCTATGCGGCAGATGGATTTTATGATGTAGTTTTGGTTGTTTCCAATGATTGTGGGGATGCAACTTTTACAGAAAATATTACCGTAGGCGGCTCACCAGTAGCTGCATTTGAAAATAATCTTTCCAACGGCTGCGCTCCTTTGACAGTAACGTTTACAGACGTTTCCACAGGAGTTGTTTCCAATCGAGAATGGATTTTTCCAGGCGGAGATATGACTACTTCAGCGAATAGTTCTGTGACGGTCAACTATTTTACCCCAGGAATTTATGATGTTATTTTAATTGTAGAAAATCAATTTGGGAAAGATTCACTTATCAAAAGTGCTTTGATTGAAGTGCAGCCAAGGCCATTTGCAGGCTTCCAATTTGATGTAAATGATTTGGAAGTTTCATTTACGAATACATCTACCCAAGCAACAAATTTTGAATGGGATTTTGGAGATGGAAAAAGTTCTAACGAAGAAAATCCTACGCACACCTTCCTAACTACTGGCGATTATTTTGTAACGCTGAATGCTTCTAATGATTTTTGCAGTAGTAGTATTACATTCACTGTTCCAGTTTCTACCAATTCAGCGAAAGACATTTCAAGTAATGATTTAGTAAAAGTTTATCCTAACCCAGTTGGAGAAATTTTAAAAATTGAAATTGAACCTCAATTTTTAAATGGACTTGAACGAATTGAATTGATAGATATAAATGGTAGGGTATTGGACATCAACCAGGATTTGTCAAGCATGAATCAAATGAATGTTTCAACTTTACCGTCTGGAATTTATTTACTTCGTTTCCGTACAGAAAAAGGAGATTGGGTGAGTAGATTTACTAAACAGTAGAAATTGATTTTTATAAAATCAGTTTTACAAAATCATTTCAGTAATTAAAATAAGCAGAATGCGTATCCACCTAACACTAATTTTTTTATTCATTTTTTCAATGACCTTTGCCCAAACTTGGCAACAAAAAGTTGACCCTCAACTTTTGGATAAAGTTGAAAATGGTGGAAATGTTGAATGTCTTATTCTTTTTAAAAAGAAAGCAGATATCAATGCAGCTCAATTTTTAAATACAAAAGAAGAGAAAGGAACTTACGTTTTCAATGAATTGAAAAAGGTGGCAGACGCTTCTCAAAAAGACGCAATTTCTATTTTAGAAAATTCCAAAAGTTATTTCTATTCATACGAAATAACAAATGCGGTTTATTCAATTATTGGAAAAAATGAGTTGGTTGCCATTGCAAAATTGGAAGCAGTAAAATCTCTGATTCCAAATGATTACATTCATTTTGATGGGCCAATAGAAGAGAATAATTTTTCAAGAAGAGACTCTGGAATTGTTACTTGGGGAAACAGAATGATTCGGTCACCACAAATTTGGGAACTTGGAATAAAAGGACAAGGCGTAACGGTCGCAGGTCAAGACACAGGTTATGAATGGATTCATGAAGGCATCCGACAGCAATATCGAGGCAATGATACCCTTACTGGAAATGTTGATCACAACTATAACTGGCATGATGCGATTCATCAAATCAGCCCACTGAGTGGAGATAGTATTCCTGAGCCCAGTAATAATCCATGCGGATTAGATGCAACAGAACCATGTGATGACAACAATCACGGAACTCATACAATGGGAACAATGGTTGGTCGTTCTGGAAAAGATAAATATGGCGTTGCACCTGAAGCAAGATGGATTGGTTGTCGAAATATGGAACGAGGAAACGGCGCACCGTCCACTTATTTAGAATGTTTTAATTGGTTTTTGGCACCCACTGATTTGAATGATGAAAATCCAGATCCAACCAAATCACCTCATGTAATTGCAAACTCGTGGTACTGTTCGGAAGGGGAAGGATGCTTGAATGATAACCTTGTAATTTTTGAAGAAGTTGTCAATAATCTAAAAGCGGCTGGGGTAGTGGTCGTTGTTTCTGCAGGTAATAATGGAAGAGCTGGCTGTGGATCTATTAATGCGCAGCCTGCGATTTATGACAATTCATTTTCAGTTGGAGCGACTGCTCCTGATGATACGATTGCAGGTTTTAGCAGCCGTGGCCCAGTGATGATTGACGGGAGCAATCGAATGAAACCAAACGTTTCTGCACCAGGAGTGAGTGTTTACTCTACCATCAGGGGAGATAGATATGCGAGTTTTAATGGCACCAGCATGGCTGGCCCACATGTGGCTGGAGTAGTGGCGTTAATGATTTCTGCTAACCCAGAGTTGGCAGGTAAAGTAGAACTCATCGAAACGATTTTGGAAGAAACAGCTATTCAAAAAACAGATACTACCAATTGTGGCGGTTTCTCTGGAATGGAAATTCCAAATCCAATTTATGGCTATGGAAGGATAGATGCTTACGATGCAGTAATGGCAGCAATAGATGCAACCTCAAGCACAGAAGATTTTAATACATTAAATGAATCTGTTTTAGTGTACCCAAACCCTGCATCAGATATTCTTTCTTTTTATTTGAAAAACGATAAGACAATTCAATCTATTGAATTAATTGATGCAAATGGAAAATTGATGTTAAAAAATAATAATATTGGAAAATCACTTCACGCAATTTCATTGAATGGATTAACGGAAGGTGTGTACTTTTACAATATTATCGCAGATGGAAAAACAATTTCTGGGAAGGTTTTGAAGAAATAAGTTCTCAGTTTTCGGAAAAAAATAAGGTAATCCCATTATTGGAATTACCTTGTTTTTTTTATTTGAAAAAGGGTGACAGCTTGTTTGCTTCAAGAATTTATTCTTAGCCAATTATCCTTTATGCAACTGCCACCCAAGTTCTTATTATAAGAAAACTAAAACTCAACCGCTTAATTTCAGAGCGTTTTTAACCTGCCCGATAACGGTCTGGCGGGTTTTAATTTCTCATTTTAATTTTGATTGCTCTACATCTGTTTTCCTTTACGGACGACTTTCTTTTTCAAGGTCGTTCCTTCTTTTCGAGCGATTTTTTGGTCGTTATTACTTTCGTACAAACAGTACTGTTCATACCTTGCTTTATCGGATTCTCTCCAAATATCTTTGCCAATATTACAGAGAATTACCAATTCTTCATAAAGATCGTTGCCTTTTATTACTCGTAGCTCAACTCCGATATCACGATCCGAGACGCGATCTAACTTCCTATTGACGGATGCTTCGAATTCTTGGGTCGCTGTAGAGATACGTTTTAGTACATTTTCGTTCACACCCACATCGTCCAAAAAGTCTAATTGTTGACGAGCCACTCGTACCACTCTACGTCCACAAAATACCAATTGGGCGTCAGTCATATCTCCCAATTTGGATGCCCCAAATTTGCGATAACGGCCAGAGCGATTTCCAAATTTTGTACTCACACGAGTCATCAAACTCCTGATGGATGCTTTCAAATTCTCACCATAAGAAGCTTTCTTTTCCGTCAAAATCATCTGGTCTCCCAATAACTCATCATCGTCTGGCAACTCTTTGAACTGGTCACACTTTGATTTAAAGGTCTTCAAACGCAAGGCATCATACCCATAAGTCTGAAATTGTTTCAAATCCTCCAATGCCAAACGGATACTATCGAGGCAAATCATATACAAATCTGCATCAGGAAAATTGTGTTTACGTTGTACGGCTTGTTTTTTCATGAAGGTGGTTGAATTATTTGCAACTTCTATTTATTCGATTGATTTTCAATCTGTTACAAAGATATTCTTTTTAATTTAAAAAGAAAAATTTTGTATTGAAAATTATTTTCATTTACTCATTTGGTATTTTCTTACTGTTTTATGTTTAAGTAATCTCAATTATTTCAAAAGAATACCAACCATTTAATAAGGTGAGATCGTTGCTAAGATTGATAGTGAAAACTTATTATTCTACTTTGTAAAAATATTTTTATATGAATAATTGGATACTTATTTTTTTGATTATTTCGAATGGCGTTTTGGCTCAATCCACTACCACGAATTATCAGCACTTGTGGACAGATATATACTCATTTGGAGACATTCCTCCTCCTGTTCATTTTGGGTGGTATGGAGACAAAAAACCATATCCAGTTTTTGAACAAATTCCTGGAAGTACCGATGTAATATCTCTATTTGGAAATCATGTTCGAAGAATAAATGAAGATGGAGTTGAATGGAAAGTTGGAAACTTTGCAGGACAAGTTTTATTCACAGAGTTATCAAATGATAAATATTTCGTTTGTTGGGATCAAAGTGATAGAGAATATCCAGCAATTCATTTTACAGATTATGATTATGAAGGAAATATCCTAAATGAAACAATTGATACGCTAAGTACTGCCACTTTAGATTATCCTTTATTAATTGATGGTTTCGAATTGGAAAATGATTTGGTTTTAGTATTTGTTGAGCAGCGATACAATTTTGATCCTGGACCAGATGGATTCATTTTGTATAACAAAAATGGATTAAGGATTTTAAATAAACAATCTCCAATTGATTTCACAGATTCTCCATTTATTTTTCAAACTGACGAACAATCAGTTTGGGTAATCAGCAATGATGGACAGGCTTTTAAATTAGATACAGAAACAGGAAATACTTTAGATACTAAATCAATAGGTTCGAGTGGATTAATAAAAGAAATTAAAACAATTGAGGGAGAGGATAATTTCTATGCTCTCCAAAAGAACAAAATTGAATACTATGATGAAAACTTAGAATTACTCAAAACAATTTCAATTAATCCAACACAATTGGCACAAAGTAATGCTTGGGATTTTATCAACGAGAAAGAAGTATTGATTTATGGCGATGATGATTTGGAGCATCAAATTCAGTTGGTCAATTTCCAAAATGTTCCAATTTGAACTCTACAACATAGCAGGTCAAAAAGTCGGCTGGAGAGAAGTGA
>CALLVG010000040.1 GCA_938010715.1 uncultured Saprospiraceae bacterium | reverse complement strand
CATGCGAATTGGCAGAAATGCAAATGGCTAAAAATGGCCAAATAAAGAAAAGACCGAACAACGGAGTAGCGAATAAGAATGATAATGGAACCATCATGGCTTCCAAAGTCAAAAAAAATAGACCATAAAAATTATTTTATTGTACCTAAGTAAAGTTGAAATAATAAAGTTTTGAAATTGAATTGAGTTGTTTTTTCATTGGACGAGGCAAAAACCGCAGACAATGCCTTAGCATTGGCGAGGATTTTTAACGCGTGTCCCGATTTTAATCGGGGAAGTATAATGGAAAAAGAACAGCTTCAAATCGAAAAGTTATTTTTTTTTACTAAAACAACTAAAATCTTTAAAGACCAAGAGGTAGAGAGCAACTTAGCTTTCTGCCTCTTTTTTTTGGCGATGTAATAGTCTTTATTCTAAAATAATTTGCACGCAATTAAAATATTTTTTTTCCGCTACTTTTCGTTAAAAAATAGGGCTCTATGTCAAATGAAGTGGGTAAACCAATTTTAAATGAATTGATTTAGTGAGCCTCAGAGAGGCGTTAATATTTATAGAAATATTAGTGAGGCTCCAATTTCTCTAAGCACCAGCGGTGCGATCATATCATCGCACCGCTGGTGCATTAAAATGCATTTACAAATTTTTGTTGCTAAAAACATTACCGCCTCTCTGAGGCTTAAATAATTGAACAGATTGTTGCTAGATAATCTCCAATCTACTGATTTGAGGCAAAGAGAAAAGGGCGGGTTATAAATTCAAAATTTTAACAAAAAAATCAAGAAGAGCATCTGACGAGTTTTTCCTACGTTTTTGATTCTAAAATACTGTAAATTTGCGTTCTTGAATGGAACATGTATAGATTTTATCTGTAAATACTATGCATACTGCTAATCGAAAATAAACGATGAAAAAATATATCTGTATTCATGGACATTTTTACCAGCCACCACGCGAAAACGCTTGGACGGAAGAGATTGAATTGCAACCAAGTGCAGGTGTTCCATATCACGACTGGAATGAGCGAATAAACATAGAATGTTATCGTTCTAATGCCAATGCACGTGTCCTTGATTCGCAGAAATTAATCAAACGAATTTCTAATAATTATGAACATATCAGCTTCAATTTTGGGCCGACCCTGTTGTCTTGGTTAGAAAAGTTTGATTCAGATACCTATCATAAAATTATTGCTGCAGATAAGAAAAGTGTTGCAGAAAGAGGCCACGGAAATGCGTTGGCACAAGTTTACAATCACATTATTCAGCCATTGGCAAACGGGCGTGATAACGAAACCCAAATCATTTGGGGCTTACGTGATTTTGAATCGCGTTTTGGCAGAAAAGCAGAAGGAATTTGGTTGGCAGAAACGGCGGCAGATACACCGACACTCGAAATTTTAGCAGCGCAAGGCGTAAAATTTACAGTGCTTTCCCCCAATCAGGTGAAAGCCGTTCGGCCAACCGCTGAGGCGAAATGGCAAAGCAAAGATTATCACTCAATTGACACCCGTCGAGCTTATAAATGCAACTTGCCTTCTGGCAAAACGATAGATTTGTTTTTCTATGATGGAAATACAGCGAAAGACGTTGCCTTCAATAAATTGCTAAATAGCGGACAGGTTTTCGCAGACCGTTTATTGCAACCAATTGATGCCAAAAATCAACTGATTCACATCGCTACTGATGGAGAATCTTATGGGCATCACCATAAATTTGGAGAAATGGCCATGGCCTATGCTATTGAGTATTTAGGCGCTAAAAGTGATGTGGAATTGACGAACTATGGTTCATTTTTAGAGAAATTTCCATCAACTTGGGAAGCGCAAATTCACGAAAACAGTAGTTGGAGTTGTGCGCATGGAGTAGAGCGTTGGCGTTCAGATTGTGGCTGTCACACAGGTGGTCAAGCAGGATGGAATCAGCAGTGGCGTGCGCCACTCAGAGCTTCCTTTGATTGGTTACGAGAGGAGTTGACCACTCTTTTTGAAAAAGAAGGAAGTCCACTGTTAAAAAATGTATGGGAGGCAAGAAATAACTTTATCGAAGTCTTGCTTCATCGTTCAAATATTGATTCGTTTTTAGAAAGAAATCAATCGAAGCCACTTTCAGAGGCTGAAAAAACTAAAGTACTTCAACTGCTCGAAATGCAAAAGTTGTGCATGTTTATGTACACCAGTTGTGGTTGGTTTTTCAATGAAGTATCGGGTATCGAAACGATTCAAATTTTGCAATATGCAGATAAGGCGATGCACTACGCTTCTTATTTTTCTAACAAGGATTTTGAAAAAGGTTTTTTGAAAAAATTAGAATCAACGCCAAGTAATATTCACGAAAATACCAAAGTTATTTTTGAAAAAACAGTCATTCCAAAACGGATGACAGAAGAGATGATTACTTGGAATATTTTGATGCAAGCCATTCCTTCCAAAGAGCCGTCGGGCACATTTTTCGCGCATGATTATGAGTTGGAAAATATGGCATTGGTGGAGGAAGGTCAAAATCGTTTATGGACAGGTTTTATTCGATTGAAAACAACACAGACTTTAAAAACAACCAATTATAGATTTCATTTTTGGTTAGAAAAGTTAGAAAACATAAAGGGGCGTGTACTTCCTTTATCTGACATTGAAGAAGTAAAAGAACTGAAAGGAGCAACTAAAGCCACTTTCGAACTATTGGCAGAAGAGCTGAGAGCGGGCATCTCGGCCCCAAAGACATATACCGCTACTGATGCTTTTGAAGAAGTAACTCAAACTTTCTTTAAAAAAATGGGCTCAGAAGAAGAATCAAAAATGGTTCAGAATTTAGAAAACCTCAATAAATTCAATCAAAAGATAAGCGGTAAATCTGATGAATTTGCTACGATGATCCAATCATTGATTTTTTATAAAAAGTTTTCAAAACTATTAGCTTCGGAGCAAACTCAGATTACCGATGTCGTTCAGTTTTTAGAATTAGAAAAACGACCAAGTAAAGCATTTCCAAATAAAAATGTGTTACTCGCGGAATTAGATGAATTCCTTTCAAATCAAATTCATCAATTAAGAGACAATCATGACTTCTTGCCACATGTGATTCGATTTTTGGAATTGGTCGATAAGTTTGATTTGCCAGTGGACTGGTATCAATCTCAAAACAAACTTTTAGAATTGGAAGGTCTGCGATTTTACCCACATCAGCGAGACAATATTATTCGTTTGTATTCAAAATTGGGCGTTGTTTATCCATTTCCGTTGGTAGTGATGGCGTAAGCAGTTGGCAGTAAACTGTTTTTAGTCGAAAAGAGGAGGAATCTGCGAATATCTGCATTCATTTCTGTTCTTCGAATTTTACGAAGTCACTCTCAGTAATTTTAGTCAGAATGAAGATTAGTCATGGCATCTACGTTTCCACAAATAGAGAATTTTAATGACTAAATCGGAGCTATTAATTAATTGAGAATTGACTAAATAACCTTTTTTTCGCAAGAAAAAATCCGCGTAAACCCGCGTTTATCCGCGTCATCCGCGTTCCTCTAAGTCGCTTAAGCAAAGTCGATCCAAGCAAGGGCTTCGACTCAATCCACTTCTTCAATCTCAAACCCCAATACCTCCAAGTCCTTCCAATAGTTACCATAAGATTTGACCACTACATTTGGTTCCTCAATATATATCGGATGCAAAAGTCCAAGTGGCGCAAAAGCCATCGCCATACGATGATCTTGATAAGTAGAAAAAGTAGGTGTTTCCTCAAAAATTGCCTTGCCAGAAAGTCTATATCGGTCTGTTCCGACTTCCTCAAATTTCACCCCAATTTTTCCTAATTCGTTTTGAAGTGCTGCGATTCTATTGGTTTCCTTTATTTTTAAAGTAGAAAGACCAGTAAAATAAGCTTCAATTCCAAGTCCAGCACAAATCACTGCAATCGTTTGTGCAAGATCGGGGCAATCCTCCAAATCAGTTTCAAATTTACGGGGCGGCGCACCTGTCCTTTTTATGAAAATGCCCTCATCCATAAACTGTGTTTGAATACCGAAAATTTCCATCATTTCTGCCAAAATAGAATCCCCTTGCCAGCTATCCTTTTGGAGTCCTTTTAATAAAATTTTACCGCCATCAGATAAAGCTAAAATAGCATAATAGTAAGAAGCTGCCGACCAATCACTCTCTATTGTAAGTCCTTGATTATTAATGGTTTGTGGTGGAATGAGTATAACGTTTTCTTGAAAGTTGCTCCCTCCACCAAAAGCATTTAGCATCCTTAAAGTCATGTCAGTATAAGGTCTCGAAACCAGCTTTTCGTTTATCCTGATTTCGAGTCCAAGCGGGAGGGTAGGAGCTATCATTATTAAGGCTGAAATATATTGACTACTTATACTTCCATCAATGTTTACACTGGCTGAAATTTCATCGTTCGGGGTGCCGATTTTTAGCGGTGGAAAACCTTCGTTTTCGAGGTATTCGATATTGGCTCCAATTGAATTTAGGGCATTGACCAATTCTCCGATGGGACGTTGCTTCATTCTTTCCGAACCCGTCAAAGTTTGAACACCTTCTTTGAAAGCCAAAAAAGCGGTCATAAACCGGAAGGTCGTTCCAGCATGGCCAGCATCGTAAATATCGCCTTCTTGTAGGAGGAGTTTGACTAAGGTTTGAGTATCCTTCGAGGTAGAAAGATTTTCGATTTTAAAGTTAGATTTACTTAGCGCTCGGAGCATTAACGCTCTGTTGCTTAGACTTTTTGAACCATCCAATTGGACCGTTCCTTCAACCTTTTTGATTCTCTTGACAACTCGGATTTTTTGCATCAGTGCTTGTTGGGTGTTTAGGTGGTTTTGGAGGGAGAAGCCCATAAAATTACTAATATTATGACCTTACAAATAGGTTTTTGATAAAATGTTAGTAATTTTTTAGAAAAATTGATTTAGTATTTTTTATAAATTAATCAATTTTTAATATCGAGAAAATAATACACTATGTTTTTTAATGTATTGATAATCAGTATTTTACAAAGGGTGTAAACGCTCAATTTAAAAGAAAATATATTTTTGCAGGATAGATATATTTGTTAAAAATCTCTTAATTAATTTAGAGTCAATCTAAATAAGATTCTCTATGGATAAAACCTTTTTATAAATCTATCTCTCGGTTATCTTTGCGCCAAAATTTGCAAATCCGTATGAAATTAATCGGGAATCGTACACCTAAATCGCTGGTGTTAAAAGAATATCTGAGCCGCATCACGCTACTCTTTGCGCTCACATTTTTTGCCATCTCTCTTTCTGCTCAGGGTGGCGATGATAAAATTGGAAAAGGTCTCTTCAAAAACAATTGTGCGAGTTGTCACAATAAAAACATGAAGGATGACATGACTGGCCCTGCATTGGGTGGTTTTGAAGAAAGATGGGCGGACTATCCAAGAGAAGATTTATACTCATGGATTCGCAATTCGCAAGCAATGGTGAATGCAGGTCATCCACGTGCAGTTGAGCTTTGGAACGAATGGAAGCCAAATGTGATGAACAACGTGGGACTTTCCAACGAAGAGATTGAACACGTTTTTGCTTACATCAATTGTATGGCAGATGGTAGCTGTGTTCCAAAGATAGGCGGCGATACCGCTGGTGCAACTGCAGGTGTTGCAGCCGAAACGGATTACACATGGCTTTATATGGGATTAGCATTAGTTTTAGGACTATTGGCCTTGATTTTAGCACGGTTCATCTCTCAGTTAGATTATATCAGTAAAAACAAAGAAAACCCTGGAAGCGCTCGGAAGAAGAGCATGGTGGACATATTGACAGGAGGAGGAGTCATGGGTTTCTTGATTTTTGCAGGTATCGTTTTTGGTGGATATTACACTGTGAATAAGGCGATTAACTTAGGTCGTCAACACAATTATGCTCCTGAACAACCAATTAAGTTTTCACACAAAACACATGCTGGAATGCAGCAGATTGACTGTCAATATTGTCATGATGGTGCAAGAAGAAGTAAACACTCCGTGATTCCTGCGGCAAACACTTGCATGAATTGTCACAAGGCAGTGAAGGTGGGTTCTAAATATGGAACAGCTGAGATTTCTAAAATTTATGCTTCAATCGGTTACGATCCTTCCACAGACAAATATATAGACGGTTACGAAAATATGTCCAATGATGAAATCGAAAAGATTTTCTCAAAATGGATTGCTGATACGCACGTAAAGAGTGAAGCAAAAGGTAATGTTGAAGAAGTTGTTGCAGAACAGTGGAATGGAATTGTTTCTTCTTTAACTGGTCCTAATGATGAAAGTGTAGCGGGTCCGATTGAGTGGGTAAGAATCCACAATTTACCTGACCACGTTTATTTTAACCACGCACAGCACGTAACAGTTGGTAAAGTTGAATGTCAACAATGTCACGGTAAAGTGGAGGAAATGGAAATTGTTCAGCAACACACGCCACTCTCAATGGGATGGTGTATCAATTGCCATAGAAAAACAGAAGTTCAGTTCGCTGACAATGATTATTACGATAACTATTACGAGAAATACCACAAAGAAATCAAAGAAGGCTCTCGTGATAAAGTGACCGTAGAGGATATTGGAGGTTTGGGATGTCAGAAGTGTCACTATTAAAGTAAATGGGTGAATGAGAATGAGTGAATTTTGTAATAAAATATTCACTCATTCCCAAATTCGCTCATTCACTTATTTTATTGAAAAAGAAAAATTCATAATCATATATACTATATGAAAGACCATAAGCAAAATAAAGTCTGGGTAGGAACCGCAGAATTAAACAACCACCCAGAGTTTCGAAAATTGGCATCACAAGAGTTTGAAGAAAAGTCATCAGTTGCAGAAATGACTGCTGATTTGGCTGATTCTGGTGTATCTGCCAATCGTCGTGACTTCTTGAAATATCTTGGATTTGGATTAGGTGCAGCAACGGTTGCTGCAGGTTGTGATATTCCAGTAAAAAAGGCAATTCCTTACGTAATAAAGCCCGATTCAATCGTACCTGGTGTCGCTACTTACTATGCTTCCAGTTTTGTTCAAGGTGGTGATTACTGTCCTATTTTGGTAAAAACCCGTGAAGGAAGACCCATCAAGATTGAAGGGAACACGAGTTCCAAAATGACCAATGGAGGAACAAGTGCAAGAGCGCAAGCGAGTGTTTTAAGTCTTTATGATAAAAATAGAATTCAAGGTCCAAGTAAAGTTGAAGGCGGAGTTAAGATAAAATCAACTTGGGAAGAATTGGATGCAGCAATGGCAAGGCTAATTACTGGTAATGTGAGAATTGTCACAAATACGGTAATGAGTCCAATGACCAAAAAAGCGATACAAGCATTTGCGGCAAAGCACCCTGGAACTAAAGTGGTGACCTATGACCCAATCTCTTCTTCAGCGATTTTGGAAGCGAATGAGCAGTCATTTGGTGATAAAGTGATTCCAGATTATCACTTTGATAAAGCGAATGTAATCGTAAGTTTTGGAGCTGATTTCTTAGGAACTTGGATTTCTCCAATCGAATATGCTAATCAATACGCAAAAAATAGAAAAGTCAGCACAACAAAGAACGCAAAGATGTCTCACCACGTACAAGTGGAGTCACACATGTCTTTGACCGGTTCTAATTCAGATAATAGAATTTTAATCAAACCATCTGAGCAAGGAGCAGCAATTGCTACTTTATTACAAGCTTTAGGTGGTGGTGTTTCTGCACCTTCAATCAATGCAAAAGCAAAAGCAGCAATAACAAAAGTAGCTTCTAAACTAAAAGCAAATGCTGGAAAGAGTTTGGTCGTAAGTGGTTCTAATAATGTTGGTGAGCAGATTTTAGTAAATGCCATCAATAGTCTTTTAGGGAACTACGGAAATACACTCGATTTCGGAAATGCTTCTTTGCAAAGACAAGGAACAGATAAAGAAATTCAGCAATTAATCGCTGAAATGAATAGTGGAAGTGTTGGAACAGTAATCGTAATGGACGGCGCTAATCCTGCTTTCGATATTCCAAACACCGATAAGTTTACTGCTGGAATGGCCAAAGTGAAAACGAAAGTTTACTGCGGTCAAACAATGAACGAAACAGGCGCACTTTGTAACTACATCGCACCAACCAACCATTACTTGGAAAGTTGGGGAGACGCTAATCCAAAACGTGGACACTATAGTTTAATTCAACCAACGATTGCTCCTTTGTTTAACACCCGTCAAGCAGAGGTTTCATTGTTGAGTTGGGCAGGAGCTCCTGTAAAAGATAAAGATACTGCTGCTTATGATTTCTTAAGAAGCACTTGGGAAAGCGGATTATTTGCGAATCAATCTTCTTTCTTGTCTTTCCGTTCATTCTGGGATAAGATGTTGCATGACGGTGTTTATCAAATGGATATTCCTGCCTCTGCACCTGCTTTCGCTGGAAGTGCATCAGCAGCAATGGCAAATATCAACAAGCCGAAAAGCGGAAAAGAAATTGCTTTCTTTGAAACTGTAAATATGGGCGCTGGGCAATATGCCAACAACCCATGGTTACAAGAGTTACCAGATCCGATTACAAGATGCGTTTGGGGTAACTACTTAGCAGTACCAGTAAGTTGGGATGGAGGAAACGAAGTAACCAATGATTTAGATTTAAATAATTCAGAAATCTACGGTGAAGCAGATAAAGCGGATATCTCCGTGAAAGGCTCAGGAGCAAGTATCACATGTGTTAGACAATTTGGTTTAGCAGCAGATACTTATTCATTAGCAATGGGATATGGTAGAAATGTTGCTGGCCCAGCTGGAATTGAAGTTGGAACAAATGTTAACCCTTGGTTAGGAACAGATAAAAACGGTAATACCGTTTATTATGCAACTTTAGATTCAATTGCTAAGGGAGCGGTTGATAAAGAGTTTGCCTGTGTTCAATATCACCACACAATGGGAGTGACGGATGTAGATCCTGCTTCTGGTGAAGAAATCAATGTAGATGAAAAAACATTGATGACAGTTGGTGAAGGTTTCCAAGGTGGTTTGACCAAACGTACTGTTTTGCGTCAAGCAAATTTGAAAGATTTATCAACTTTTGCAGATGATTTGCACCATGAGCGCGCGCATCACGAGCATTTAAATCAACAAACACTTTATCCATACGAGCAATATAAAGAAGATGTGTATGACCAAGGTCATCACTGGGGAATGCATGTTGATTTGAATGCCTGTACAGGTTGTTCAGCATGTACGGTAGCTTGTATGTCAGAAAATAATGTTCCGATTGTAGGAAAACACGAAGTTTTCAGACACCACGAAATGACTTGGTTGAGAATCGACCGTTACTTCTTTGGTGATTTTGAAAATCCAAATGTTGTATATCAACCATTGATGTGTCAGCACTGTGATAATGCTCCTTGTGAGAATGTTTGTCCAGTATCTGCAACCAATCACAGCAGCGAAGGGTTGAACCAAATGGCTTATAACAGATGTATCGGAACGCGGTATTGTGCAAATAACTGTCCTTTCAAAGTACGTCGTTTTAACTGGATGGATTACACTGCAGCTGATTTGTTTGCATCAAATGAGGTGGATTTGAACCACCACAGAGATGGAGGAACAGACAACGCATACTACATGACTGATAACTTAACCAGAATGGTCTTGAACCCAGACGTAACGGTTCGTTCACGTGGGGTGATGGAAAAATGTTCATTCTGTGTTCAAAGATTACAAGAAGGTAAGCTTACCGCGAAAAAAGAAGGTCGCAAGTTGATGGACGAAGATGTGAGAACAGCTTGTCAAACAGCTTGCCCAACTGGCGCGATTACTTTCGGTGATACGAATAATAAAGGCGGAGAATTAGATAAGAAATTACAGAATCCATTGAACTACATCTTATTGGAAGAGGTGGATGTTCGTTCTTCTGTAACTTATACTGCTAAGATTGTGAATAGAGACGAAGACCTCGTCTAATTCATTTATCACAATCATTTTATTTAAGAAATAATAGAACTTTTAATATATGAGTGCTCCTGTATCAACAATTAGGGAACCATTAATTACCGGACATAAAACCTATCACCAGATTACTGAAGATCTGATAGGGCCAACTGAAAAGACGCCACCAACTTCATGGGTGATTGCTTTGATCTGTTGTGTCGCACTTTTGAGTGTTATGGCATTCAGCTTAGTATGGACATTTTGGCATGGAATCGGTGCATGGAATTTGAATCGTACTATCGGTTGGGGATATGATATCACCAACTTTGTATGGTGGATTGGAATTGGTCACGCCGGCACATTGATTTCGGCGATTCTTCTGTTGTTCCGTCAAAAATGGCGTACGGGAGTAAACCGTGCAGCAGAGGCGATGACGATTTTCGCTGTAATGTGTGCGGGTATTTTCCCTGCGACACACACAGGTCGTCCTTGGTTCGACTTCTTCATGTTCCCTTATCCAAATACAAGAGGACCATTATGGGTGAACTTTAACTCACCTTTGCTCTGGGATATTTTTGCAATCTCAACTTACTTCACCGTATCATTATTATTCTGGTACACTGGTTTGGTTCCTGATTTTGCAACAGTAAGAGATAGAGCAACTGGATTGAGAAGAAAAGTATATAACGCACTTTCATTTGGTTGGACAGGTAGTGCAAAGCACTGGCAACGTTGGGAATCGCTTTCCTTGATTTTGGCAGGTATTGCTACACCTTTGGTACTTTCTGTACACACGATCGTATCATTTGATTTCGCCACTTCAGTTATTCCTGGATGGCATACGACGATTTTTCCTCCTTACTTCGTAGCAGGAGCGATTTTCTCCGGTTTTGCGATGGTTCAGACCTTGATGTTGATAACCAGAAAGATTTTGAATTTGCAGGACTACATCACATTGGCACACATCGAGTCAATGAATAAAGTAATCCTTTTGACAGGTACTTTGGTGGGGTCAGCTTATCTGACGGAGTTGTTCATCGCTTGGTATTCTGGATATGTATATGAGCAATTTGCATTCTTAAACAGAGCAGCTGGTCCTTATTGGTGGTCATACTTCGGGATGATGTTCTGTAACTTAGTTTCTCCACAGATTTTCTGGTGGAAGAAAATGAGAAGAAACCTTTGGGTTACATTCTTGATGTCAATCTTTATCAACATCGGTATGTGGTTCGAGCGTTACGTGATTATTGCAACGACATTAGCGCGTGATTACTTGCCTTCAAGTTGGTCATACTACGCACCAAGTTGGGTTGAAATCGGAATCTTCGCTGGTTCAATGGGACTATTTGGAACCTTGTATTTGATTTTCTGTAGAGTAGCACCCGTTGTTGCAGTTGCAGAGATTAAGCATATTTTGAAAACAGGTGGAGACCAATACGTTGGTGAAAACGCTGTTCATCATCACGGTCCTGATGGGCACGATGGTCACGGTGGACATGACCACGGACATGATGCACCAAAGAAAGTTGAAACAGGAGGCAGAACTTCTGGTTCAAGTGGAATTACGCCATTGAGTTCAAGTTCAACCGCAACATCTTCAACCAAAACAACCATAACTTCTAAAGGTACAACTGGTTCTAAAGATACTTCATCAAAATTGGATTTAGATACACCTACTGCATCTGGTGCTGCCATTATCGGCGCAACAGGAGCAGTTTCAAATACAGGTTCAACTTCGACTGGTTCTACAGGAAGTTTAGAAGATGATTTGAAAAAAGTAGAAGGAATTGGCCCTAAGATTGAGGAATTGTTGAAAGCAGCAGGAATCAAAACTTTTGCTAAACTTTCAGAAACAGACGTTGCTTCTATCAAAGAAATTTTGGTAGCAGCGGGTCCTCGATTTGCATCAAAAGTACCTGGTACTTGGCCAAAGCAAGCAGGTTTAGCTGCCGCTGGCAAATGGGATGAGTTGAAAAAGTGGCAAGACGAATTAGACGGAGGTAAATAAAAGCCGATCGTTGAATTTCGAAATTAATTTAGACAACTAATTAGAATTTTATAAAAATGGCATCAGGAAAAAAAGAAGTTCTTTACGCTTTATACAACGATGAGACAGAGTTGTTTGCAGCTATCAAAGCAGCAAAAGCGAAGCACTTAGATATCATGGATGTTTTTACTCCTTTTCCAGGTCACGGATTGGATCCAATTATGGAGTTTGAAGAATCTCGTTTGCACATCGTAGGATTCATTTTCGGTGCATTGGGAACTTTGACTGCATTTTTGTCGATGAGTTGGATTTTTACAAGAGACTGGCCTATCATTTTTGGTGGTAAACCATACTGGTCCGTACCTGCATTTATTCCAATTACTTTTGAGTTGACCGTATTGTTCTGTGCGATTGGGATGGTGGTTTCTTTTTATACAGTTTGTGGTTTAGGGCCTGGAGTTAACAACGAGACCTTAGATGATCGTATCACGGATGATAAGTTTTGTTTGGCTTTTTCAACAAATGGAAAAAGTGACGGAGAAGTGAGTGATTTAAAGTCTTTTTTAAATTCAACAAGACCGTTTGAGGTTAATGCCAAGACACTCTCTAAATAATTGAGGTGGTCAACAATTTTCTGAACAGAAAAAATCTAATCATTTTAGAATGAAAATATTTGATATAAAAATTTGGGTTATCATCGCAGCTTTTGCTATGCTTTCTTTGGGAGCATGTCAAACAGCAGATGGTAATCAAACAGGAAGCGAGTTTGTTCCTGATATGGCACACTCGGTCGCTTATGAAGCAAACGTAAGAAGTGGCTATTGGATGAATACTTTTGATGAAACAAGTGTCAGAACACGTGAATCATTAGAAAAAGCACGTCTCCCTGTAAAAGGAACCGTTCCTCGTGGAAGTGCAGGTTCTACCTCAAATCACAAAAATGGATATGGTATTAAAATTCCAGAAAGTGGAAGTGTACCATATTATTATGCAGATACCGAAGAAGAGAGAACACGTGCGATGGCTGAAATTATTAGCAACCCAGTTCCGATTACTGCTGCAGGTTTAGAGTCTGGGGAGTTATTATACAATATCAATTGTGCAATTTGTCACGGCGAAAAGATTGATGGAAACGGCTGGTTAGTTGATGAAAAAAATCCTAATCAAGTGTATCCAGCAGCTCCTGCAAACTTCCTATTGGATGAACATGTCAATGCAACGAATGGAAGGTATTACCACGCTATCATGCACGGTAAAAATGTGATGGGAGGATACGCAGACAAATTGAGCTATGAAGAAAGATGGAATGTAATTCATTACATCCGCTCTTTGCAAGCAAAAGAAAAAGGATTGGCTTATAACAATCTTGAAAATACATTTGGTGCAGGTGCAAAAGTTGGTGGCAGCGTAGCGCCTAAGGTAACAGAAGTCGTTACACATGAAGCACATGGTGGAGCACATCATTCGGGTGGAGATCATTCTCACGATGATGGACATAGCCACGATGCAGGACATGAAAGTGACCATGGACACGAGGGTGGAACAGAAGAGCATCACCACGGAGACGATGGCCACAAAGATGACCACAGTCACTAATTTAAAATCATTAGCAACAGAAAAAAATATTCTACATTACGATGGATAATACTTTCTCATTTGATGGCAGATTAAAAACGATGACAATTGGATTCATGGTCGTTGGCGTTATTTGTTTAGCACTGACTTTCGTCATGGACTCACAACCAGATCACGTACGTTTTTGGTCAAATATTCTTCATAACTCAGTCTTCTTTACTGGGATTTCCGCTATGGCATTGTTTGCATTAACCGCATTCATTAGTGCATGGGCTGGTTGGTTCGCGACTATCAAAAGGCTTTTTGAAGCTTACTCCTTGTTCTTGCTAACTGGTTTTATTTTGCTTTTAGTCGTAGCAGGAGGCTTGTGGGCGCATGCGCACCATTTGTACCACTGGGCAGATTTATCCACATTGGATCCTGAAAGTCCAAACTATGATGAGATTTTAGTTGGAAAATCAGCATTTCTAAATAAAGGTGTTTTTACCTTTTTGGGAGCAGGAGCAGTCGGTGTATGGTACATATTCGCTCGTATGATTAGAAATCTTTCTATCGCAGAAGATAAAAACGGAGGTGCACTGGATCACTCGTTTCATCAGAAAATGAGAATTTGGTCAGCTGGTTTTTTACCAATAGCTGGCTTTACGATTCCAGCAATGGTTTGGTTATTTATCATGTCAGTTGATGCACATTGGTACAGTACTTTGTTTGCTTGGTACAATATGGCAGGATGGTTTGTATGCTTCTGTGCATTCACCATTTTGACAATCATCTACTTGAAAAAGAAGGGAATGTTGGAAAATGTAACCAAAGAACACCTTCATGATTTAGGTAAATATATGTTTGGTTTCAGTGTATTCTGGACATATTGTTGGTTCAGTCAGTATATGTTGATTTGGTACGGAAACGTAGGGGAGGAAACCATCTATTTCCGTGAACGATTAGATAGTTTTCCTGTTCTTTTTTATGCGAACCTAATTATCAACTTTTTAGTACCATTTTTTGTGTTAATGAGAAATGACACCAAGAGAAAATATGGTACTTTAATTTTCGTATCCGTCATTTTGATTTTTGGTCATTGGATTGATATGTTTTTGATGTTGAAGCCGGGTATCCTTAAAACCGCCAAAGAGCATGCAGCACATGCAGACCACGGACATGAAGGCCATGGACACGCAGCAGACCACGGTGGACATGCAGTAGAGCATGCTACAGAGTTTGTTTCTGGATTTACAATGCCTGGGTTCTTGGAGTTAGGCACTTTCTTAGGTTTTTTAGGATTGTTTTTATTTGTGTTTTTCTCTCGTTTGGCGAGCGCGAAATTACAACCAGTAAACGACCCTTACATGATGGAGAGTGTAACGCACCATACTTAAAATTAAAAATCATTAGCATCGGGACTTTTACCCGATTGTTTAAAAAATATTTAAAAAATCGACCTTTAATTTTTAATTGATATGACAGGTTTGATCATCTTTTTGTGCTTATTTCTTGCAACGGTTGTAATTGTTCAAATCGGTAAAGTAACCGAGTTGTCCTCAAAAATCAATGGTGAAGAAAAGACACAAATCAAGAGCAACAAGGCCAATGGCCGTCTTTGGTTAGTTTTTGGTTTCTTCTTTTTTATTCTGACGTCATGGTCTGCGTTTTATTTCCGAAATTGGATGTTGGGTTATGGACCTCATGATTCTGCTTCTGCTCACGGATATGCATTGGATAATATTTTCAATGTCACGTTGATTATTACTGGAATTGTTTTCGTTCTTACGCACATTTTACTCTTCTATTTTGCGTGGAAATACAGCGGAAAACCAGGGAGAAAAGTTTACTTCCAAGCACACGATACAAAATTGGAAATTATTTGGACTGCAATTCCAGCAGTCGTAATGACCTTCTTAGTAATGGGTGGATTAGATGCATGGAATGAAGTAATGGCAGACGTAGAACCAGGAGAAGATTATATAGAGATCGAGGCGACTGGTATGCAATTCGCATGGTTGATACGCTATCCTGGCCCAGATGGGAAATTGGGCTCAAAGTATTACACAAACATCAATTCATCTAACCCAATGGGGCAAGATTGGACGGATGTCAAAAATTTGGATGATACACATCCTCTAGAAATTGTTTTACCGAAAGGTAAAAAAGTAAGAGTTCGTATCACTTCACGTGATGTATTACACAATTTTGATTTACCACACTTTCGTGTGAAAATGGATGCAGTACCTGGGATTCCAACACACTTTGTATTCACGCCTGTTTTAACAACAGAGGAATACAGAGCTAAATTGAAAGAGACGCCAGAATATCAACAACCATCCGACAAGAACGACCCTGATGGCCCAAAACTTTGGGAAACATTCGAATATGAGTTGGCTTGTGCTGAATTGTGCGGAAGCGGTCACTACTCCATGAAAAGGATCGTGAAAATTGTTGAAGAAGATGAGTATAACGCTTGGTTGAAAAAACAAACTTCTTATTACGAAGGAACAATAAAAGGAACAACAGATGATCCTTACACTGCTGAATTTTCATCACTTTCAGAAGAAATGCAAAACGCATTGATTGGTATGAGAAAATCAGAATTTGATGAAAAGGTCGCAACAGCGATGGCTGAAACGAACCCTGCTGATAAAATAATAAGGTTAGATTATGTCAACTTTGTTTCAGGCGGCTCAACATTAGAAGATATTTCTAAATATGAGTTAAACAATGTCGTTGACTTTATGAAAAAGAATCCTTCTGTAAAGTTGGAATTGGCAGGTCACACAGATAGTCAAGGTGAGTTGAAATCAAACATGACATTATCACAGAGCAGGGCAGAGGCAGTTTACAACTTTTTGGTTGGAAAAGGAGTTTCAAGTGAAAACCTAACCGCTGTAGGGTATGGTCCAAATCGACCAATTGATACCAATGACACTGCGGAAGGTCGTAAAAACAACCGCAGAACAGAGCTTCAAATATTGGGAGGAGTTGAAACAGAGAAAGCTGCTACAACGGAGGCTGCAGCAGCACCAGCGGTTCAATAAATTTAGCACTAAACAAAAGACATTAGCTTTTTAATAAGCTTTATAAATTATAAAAATATTACTTATGGCTACAACAGTGAAAACAGTACCGGGTGAAATCAATGAAGTTGACCAACTCATTGAAAAGTACGGATTTGATGATCACTTTCATGATCACCATGATGAGGATAAGTATAAGTCAAACTTCTTGACAACTTATGTTTTCAGCCAAGACCACAAAATCATTGCTCGTCAGTTTTTGATTACGGGTATCTTTTGGGCAATTATTGGAGCAGGAATGTCAATCATTTTCCGACTTCAATTAGGTTTTCCACATGAAAGTATGGCATGGTTAAAGCCGCTTTTGGGTAAGTGGATCCAAATCAATGCAGATACCGGAATGGGAACTTTAGCACCAGAGTTTTACTATGCTTTGGTGACCATGCACGGTACGATTATCGTTTTCTTCGTATTGACGGCAGGGCTGAGTGGAACTTTTAGTAATCTACTCATTCCGTTGCAAGTCGGAGCCAGAGATATGGCATCGCCAATGTTAAACATGTTATCATACTGGTTCTTCTTTTTGGCGAGTGTTGTAATGTTTTACTCTTTATTCCTTAGTACTGGACCATTCTCTGGAGGATGGACGGCTTACCCACCGCTGAGTGCGTTGCCACAGGCATCGTCAGGGTCAGGAGCAGGTATGACGCTTTGGGTAATGAGTTTAGTTTTCTTTGTAGTATCAGTTCTTTTAGGAGGTATCAATTACGTAACAACAGTATTGAACCTTAGAACAAAAGGAATGACTTTGTGGAGAATGCCATTGACAATTTGGGCGTTCTTTGTAACCGCTATTTTAGGAATTCTTTCTTTCCCAGTACTTTTCTCAGGTTTCTTATTATTGACAATGGATAGAGAAATGGGAACAAGTTTCTTCCTTAGTGAAATTTACATTGGAGGGCAAGCATTAGAAAATGTTGGGGGTAGTCCTATTTTATACCAGCACTTGTTCTGGTTCTTGGGGCACCCTGAGGTATATATTATCATTTTGCCTGCGATGGGGCTGGTATCGGAAGTACTTTCAGTACATGCACGTAAACCTATCTTTGGATACAAAGCGATGGTTTACTCGATTATGGCAATTGGATTCCTTTCATTCATCGTATGGGCACACCACATGTTTATGTCAGGAGTGAATCCATTTATTTCAAATTTCTTTGTAGTATTTACATTGATTATCGCGGTGCCATCTGCTGTGAAAGTATTTAACTGGATTACGACGCTTTATAGAGGTAATATTCGATTCAACTCTGCGATGTTATTTGCGGTTGGATTTATTAGTTTATTTATCTCAGGTGGTTTGACAGGGATTTTCCTTGGTAACTCAGCGATTGATATCCAAATGCACGATACTTACTTCGGAGTTGCTCACTTCCACATTGTGATGGGTATTGCGGCATTCTTTGGAATGTTTGCAGGGGTGTATCACTGGTTTCCAAAGATGTTTGGTCGTTTTATGAATGAAACGATTGGAAAAATTCATTTCTGGGGAACAATTGTTGGGGCATACATGATTTTCTGGCCAATGCACTATATAGGATTAGCTGGAGTTCCTCGTAGATATTACAGCAGAGAAGGATTCGAAACATTCCGTCACTTTGGTGATGTGAGTGAGTTTATTACGATAGCAGCAATTATTACATTCTTTGTTCAATTGTTATTTGTAGTTAATTTCTTCTACAGTATTTGGAAAGGAAGAAAACAAACGACTCGTAACCCATACGGTGCAACTACATTGGAATGGACTACACCAATCATTGCCGGTCACGGTAACTGGCCTGGAAAAATTCCAACCGTACAGCGATGGGCCTATGATTATGGAAAAGACGGAAGAGAGTTTGTTCCACAGATTGTTCCGCTTGAAGAAGGCGAGTACGACGGTGGAGAAGGTGAACATTAGATAGTGAAATGAAAATTAAAATGAGAAGCCAATTGTTTTGGGCAAATGTTTCTCATTTTAATTTTCAATTTTAATTTTAATTAATAGAACAGAGTGGCGAATACGAAGGCAATAAGTTCTTTGAATCCGGTCAGCCGGATGATTGAGGATTTCAAACAGTTGACAAAATGGAGATTATCCATGACGGTGGTTTTTACCTCCATGATGGCTTTCATTTTGGCTTCTCCTGGTAAAGTAGATTGGATCGGATTAGCGGTTCTTACTTTAGGCGGCATGATGGTGACTGGCGCAGCAAATGCACTCAATCAGGTTCTTGAGAAAGAATATGATAGAATGATGAAGCGCACCCAAAACCGCCCTTTAGCAACTGGAAGAATGACGACCTCAACTGCAGTAATGATTGCTGGTTTTATGACTTTGGGAGGTATCTGCCTTTTGGCATTTTTCAATGTTTGGGCTTCTTTTTTGGGCATGTTATCATTGGTAAGTTATGCTTTTGTTTACACGCCAATGAAAAGAGTTTCATCCTTAGCGATACCCGTGGGAGCATTACCTGGAGCATTGCCAATCTTAATTGGAGCAGTGGCTGTGCAAGGTGAAATCACGGCGTTTGCTTTAGCTTTATTTACAATTCAGTTCTTTTGGCAATTCCCACATTTTTGGGCAATTGGTTTTTTAGGATTTGAAGATTATAAAAAGGCAGGTTTCAGATTTCTCCCTGGTGTGAATGGACAACGTGATGAGAAAACAGGTTTGCATTCATTTATTTATGCATTACTGTTAGTCTTTGTTCCTTTTCTTTTTTGGTGGAATGGAGATGCAAGTTTGCTTTCTGTTTTAGCGATTGCAATCACGAGTTTGGTTTATGCCGTTTATGGATGGAATCTTTATAAAGAAAATACAGACGCAGCAGCAAAAAAGCTGATGTTTTTCTCTTTTGCTTATATGCCAATCGTTTTATTTGTTTTGACAATCGAAAAGTTTTTATTCTAAAAATATGGACTTGACCGTTTCAAATAATAGAAGAAATAAAATTCACCCGTGGATATTCGCACTTTTGGCAGGATGTGCGAGTATCTTGATGATGTTCGCATCATTGACCAGTGCGTATGTGGTAAGACATGCCGCTGGAAACTGGTTAGAATTTTCTATGCCAACCATCTTCTTTATAAGTGCAGCTGTGATGGTGGCAAGTAGCATCGTTTTACACTTCTCATACATTTCTTTCAAAAACGGAAATGAGAAAATGTACAAGTTGCTTTTGATAATTGGGAGCATTTTAGGAGTACTATTTTTAGTAACTCAATATATGGGATGGATGGACTTGAACGCCATGGGCGTCTTTTTGGATGGAAATCCATCTGGTTCATTTGTCTATGCGATTTCAGGATTACATGCAGCGCACGTATTGGGCGGAATTGCAACATTGATAATGGCATTGGTTCACGCTTTTGGTTTAAAATTCAAAGTAACGGATAAGCGAAAAACCCGTTTTCAATTAACATTGATTTATTGGCATTTTGTAGATATCCTTTGGATATACCTTTTATGCTTCATGATTTTTCAATAAGGTAAAGAGTTCTGTTTTGAAAATTATAAGTCTAACAAACGCCTTTTGATTCTCAACTTGGAACATAGAACCTTCAACAAGATATTTAAACAAACTTAATATAAAAAACATATGGCAACCGATACTTTAGACCATTCAGTTGATCATGACGGCCACCACAACGAAACAACCGATTGGAATGGTGGTAATGAACCGTGGAGAGCGAGTTATGGTAAATTGATGATGTGGTACTTCTTAGTTTCTGATGCATTTACTTTTGCAGGTTTTCTGATTGCGTATGGTACTCTGAGAGTAATGTCTCCATCTTGGCCTGTTCCAGATTCAGTTTTTAGTACAGCTCCCTTCAATAACTTAGGATTAGGACACGATGTTCCTTTACCTTTAATTTTCGTAACCTTCATGTCGTTTTTATTGATCTTGAGTTCTGTGACAATGGTCCGTGCGGTACAGGAAGGTCATAGAGAAAATAAGGACGGAGTAGCATTTTGGATGTTTTTGACGATTATTGGTGGAGCTGGATTTCTTGGATGTCAAGCATGGGAATGGTCTAACCTAATTTGGACCGAGAATATGACAATGACCGACAATCCATTCGGTACTCACACGGAAAAAGGTGTTTATCTAAATGCAGACGGTACTGAATCGACAGATGTTTTCAAACCAGGCCAAGGCTATTTGTTACACATGGCCGCAGGTGGTGCACATCACGGTGATGGTCACGAAGGGCCTCATTACGAGACAACCCCAGGTGATTATGCTGGTTATTCAGTTGATAATGGCGGATTTGTACTCAAAAAGTATAAGGTAACAGAGGGTGAAAACGCTGGTAAAGTAATGTCTGAGTCACGCGGTCCAAGAGCATTTGGAGGGCTTTTCTTCTTTATCACTGGTTTCCACGGATTCCACGTTTTCTCTGGAGTAGTATTTTTGATAATCATCATGCTCAACGTGATGAGCGGTGTTTACGAAAAAAGAAAGAATGGATACGAAATGGTTGAAAAAATTGGCCTTTACTGGCACTTTGTCGATTTGGTTTGGGTATTCGTTTTCTTAGTATTCTATTTATTGTAAAAAAATAAGTTTTAATCCATGGAGTGTTTTTTTCATGGGAACAAAATAAAATAAATTATGAGTAGTCATTCATACGAAGAGTCGATAAAATTGGTTTATAAAGGGATGTGGCTCTTGGCGGCAGTTACTTTGATTGAAGTATTCTTTTCTCTCTTGGGAAAAGGGCACATTATTGCTGGTTGGGAAGATAACTACATCGTTGGTTATTCGACAGCTTTTATTATCGCTGTATTATCAATTTATAAAGCATACTTCATTATTTATGAGTTCATGCACATGCGTTATGAAGCAAAGGGGATGGCAATGTCTGTTTTGTTGCCGACTGGTCTATTGATTTGGGCAGTAATCGCTTTCTTTCAAGAGGGTAATAGCTGGAAAGAACGCAACGATAAAGTTGATAACATGGACAATGGTAAATTTGAGCAAATGGCTCCCAAAAAAGAGAGCTTCAATGCCAAAGACACAAAGGTCATTGATAAGTTTTGATGGCTGATTTGAATAATATTAAACAGGGGCAAGGGGTGATTCTTGCCCCTGTTTTGATCTAATAGTTTGACATAAATGGAGTTATCCGGATTTGAAAATTTAAAATTTGACGCTCCATTCAGTCAGTCAAAGTCGGCGGATTGAAATTTGTAACTGAATAGTATTATGAGTTGCGTTTTCAGACGCCTTTTGGCACTTGAGTTAAGACCCAAAGCAGGCGAAAACGTTCTTTAAAACTAAGTTTAAGTTTGTACCTTAGTCTTTTAGGTCTCGGTCGGAGACGGACAGATATTGAATCCAGTTGAAAACTGAATCCATCGGTTCTTGAACACTTGGACCAGCGGGTAGTTCTATAGTTTGACACAACAGGCAATATCAGATTTGCGTTATCGTCACGAGTTGACAAAAAAATAATAAGGAAGGATGAAAACTAACACTCAAAAATGACTACTTATTTTTTTATCGTTCCTAAACATTTCTATCAATGTCGATTAAATAATATAACCTATATTCACAATTCAGAACGAATGTTCTGTAAATAATATGACCAATACTCAGCACCAGACATATCGCCCTTTTACAGCTCTACTACTTGTAGTTGTGTTGTGCAATTCGCTGTTTGTCAATGAGTTACATCACCTGATTGGTCATAATCATGATGATAAAATCAAATGTCAGGCACAAGGAAATGAAAAACATTTCCATCAAGACAATCTCTCTGTAGATCCTTGTTTCGTCTGTAATTTTAACTTCTCTCCACTTGAAGAGACAGGTTTGAATGTCCTTCAAATTGCCATTCCTGATATAGAAAGAAATCAGGTTTTTAATTTTAACCATATCGCTTTTTCGAAAGAGGTGATGGTTACCTTCCTTCGCGGTCCGCCAAATAGTTTCATGATTTAATATTTAGAAATATTAAAATAAGTAAAGTTGAAATAGTAAAGTTTCGAAATTGAAGGGAGTTATTTTTCTATCAGACGAGGCAAAAAACGCAGACAACGCCTTAGCATTCTGGGTTTGCTTGATTCCAGATCACCAAAGGCTTTTTAACGCGTTTCCCGATTTTAATCGGGGAAGTATAATAGGAAAAGAACGGCTTCAAAACGGAATGTTATTTTTTCAACTTTACTAAGTAGGGGTATTTCAATTTTAGGAATACAAGTGTTTAAGGAACACTCAAAAAATAAGTTCCCGATTTCAAATAATTAGTGAAGGAAAAGTGATTGATAATGAGGTTTTTCGAGCTAATTTTTTGAATTGAAGAGGGAAGTTATTTTTTGAGTAATACTAAATAGACTTTATTCTGAAATAGTTTGTAGAGCAACGAGTGCTTATTTTTTTGCTAATTGAGGCAAAAAATCTAAGCATCCGCCACGGCGGACGGTTCTATTTTTTAACGCGTGTCCCGATTTTAATCGGGGAAGTATAATGGAAAAAGAACAGCTTCAAATCGAAAGGTTATTTTTTTAGCTTTACTTACTAAACTTAATTTTCAAAAAACTCGCGAATAGAATTATTGAAATCAGAGCATTTAGCGAAAGCGAAGTTTAGTAAACCTATATTTTGTCCTGTACTCAGATCTGTCTTATTTTTTGAATATAGTCTAATGGTAAATTTATTTCCGTTGAAAGTTGGATGATTATTATTTAGAACTTCCAACTTTTAACCTTTAACTTTTTTAAAAAAAAACAATCATGAAATTATTCTCAAATTATTATATCGTTTTACTTTTTGGTCTATTCATTTTAGCATCTTGTAATAAAGATGAGCCAGTGATTGAAGAACCTGTAGAATTAATCACCACACTAATTTATACCTTGACTCCGACGGACGGAGGCTCGCCAGTTGAATTCAGATTCACAGATATTGATGGTGACGGAGGTGATGCGCCTACGATAACAACTGAAAATTTAGCTTCGAATACGACCTATACAGGTTCCATCTCTTTACTGAATGAATCAGAGTCGCCAGCTGAGGATATAGCTGAAGAGGTAGCCGAAGAGGATGACGAGCATCAAATGTTTTTCGCGGTTTCTGGAGCAGATTTGACTGTTTCATACAATGATACAGATGGTGATGGAAATCCACTTGGCTTGGCTACATCGCTTGTTACGCAAGCTGCAGGTAGTGGTACTTTGACGATTACGTTAAGACACGAGCCAAACAAAGATGGAGTAGGTGTTTCGGAAGGAGACATCACCAATGCAGGAGGTGAAACTGATATTGAAGTAGCATTTCCAGTGACAATCGAATAGTGAGAGTTTTTATCCTTTTCATATCAATTTTTGTTGTGAATGGGCTATTTGCTCAAGATTGCAACCTGACCCTTATCGGGAAAATTCTCGATAAGGGTTCAGGTATTGCCTTGCCTTTCACGGTCGTTTATGTAGATGAAGTGGAGCGCGGTGCGGTTTCTGATGACAACGGTCTTTTTAAGGTTGAGAACCTTTGTGCTGGTGATTATCACCTCGAAATCTCCCATGTTGGTTGTGAACCAGAAATGATATATGTGAATCTCAAAAGAGATACGATCATTGATATAAAACTACATCACCACACCGAGCTATTGGATGAAGTGGTTGTGCATGGCAGTAAAGACGATAACTCCGCACAAGCGAGTTCGACTATTTCGCAAGCTGATATTGTTAAGGATGGAGACAAAAATCTGTCGGATATTCTCGAAAAGATAACGGGGGTTAGTGTACTGAAAAATGGTTCTGGTATTTCGAAACCAGTCGTACATGGACTTTTTGGAAATCGAGTAGCGATACTCAATAATGGCATCACACAGGCTGGCCAGCAATGGGGAAACGACCATGCGCCAGAGATAGATCCATTTGCGGCAGACCACTTGTCGGTAGTGAAAGGCGCAAGTGCATTGGCTTATGGTGGCAACTCATTGGGCAGTGTAATTTTGGTAGAATCTGGTGACTTTGAAAATGATCCTCACCTGCAAGGACAGGTCAATTATGGTTTTCAGACCAACGGCAGAGGGCATACTTTAAATGCAAAATTGGAACAAAACGCCAAGTACTTAGCATGGCGAATGACAGGGACAGTTAAGCAAAAAGGAGATGCGCACACGCCCAGTTATTTTTTGACGAATACTGGAAATAAAGAAGCAAACTTTGCGCTACAACTCGAAAAAGAATTTTCTCAGCGTTGGCACAACAAGTTTTACTATAGCATTTTTAATACAGAAATTGGTGTCCTTCGTGGTTCGCATATTGGCAACACAACGGATTTGGAAAGTGCATTTCTGCAAGAGCAACCTTTTTTTACAACAGATACTTTTTCTTATCAAATCAATGCGCCGAATCAGAAAGTACAGCATCATTTATTGAAATTAGAATCTAAATATTTCCTTTCGGATGAAAAGGTTTTGAATTTTAAATATGGTGGACAACTCAATAATCGTAAAGAATTTGATGTGCGCCGAAGTGGCCGCTCTGAAACCCCAGCATTGAATCTCAATCAATTTCAACATTTTTTAGAGGCAGTTTATAATCAAAATTTCAATAATGATTATTTGTTGAAAACAGGTTTGCAATTCAATTTGGTGGACAATGCTAATTTGCCAGGAACGGGTATTTTACCTTTGATTCCCAATTTTTTGACCTACAATCCATCTGCATTTCTGATTTTGCAAAAGGAAAATAAAAAGCGCTTTTGGGAAGTAGGCGGGCGTTATGATTTGAAAATTTATGATGTTGATGCAATCTCAAATACGACCCCAAGAGTGATTGAAAATTTGGATCATCAATTTCACAACTTCGGTTTGTCTTCTGGTTTGAAATACAAATTTTCTAAAGCGTTTAAAATTGGAACAAACCTTGGCTACATGCTTCGTGCTCCTGAAGTGAATGAATTGTACAGCAACGGTTTGCACCAAGGCGTAAGTGGAATAGAGGAAGGTAACCGAGATTTGAACCCAGAGAAATCATTGAAATTAGTTGCCACTGTTGATTGGTTTTACAAAAAGAAATTGTTTGCACAAGCGCTAGGTTATGCCCAAAGCGTAAGTAATTTTATCTACCTTCAACCGCAGGGAACGCGGTTGACTATTCGGGGTGCTTTCCCCGTTTTTGCTTATCAGCAAGCCGATGCGACGATTGCTGGACTTGATTTTCAGGTGACATACGAACCTACTCAACGCTTGAAAATCGTCAACAAATATGCAATGGTAAGAGGTCAAAATCGAACAGATGATTTGCCTTTGATTTATATGCCAGCGGATAATTTTTCTTCCGCTTGGCAATACAATTTCAAATCAACCGACCGTTTCAAAAATCCTTTTTTCGCCCTTTCGGGAAAAATGGTTGCTCGTCAAAATCGATTAGAAGAAGGACAAGATTTCCTTCCTACTCCCGACGGTTATACTTTAATAAACTCAAAAATTGGTATAACCATTCCGCTTGAACACTCCAGTCTTGACTTCGCTTTAGTGGTTGATAATCTGCTCAATACCCAATACCGAGACTACCTCAATCGCTTGCGGTATTTCGCAGATGAACAGGGAAGGAATTTTCGGATAAGAGTGAATTGGAAGTTTAAGGGGTGAGTTTTTTACTTTCTCAAACAACATCTATGAAGTTGTTTAAGCATTCATGATTTCGCGAAAGTGAGAAAATTTTATTTTGAACCATTCCTAAGGCAAAAACCACAGGCGATATTTTAGTATCGACGAGGATTTTTAACGTAATTCAGGTCAATTGAAAAGCATTGAAGAACACGAGCAAATTTCTTTGAAATTTGATTCACTACCCATTCAATCCAACATAGAGCCAATGATTTTTGCAGTTCCGTACACCTTTTGATGGAAAAGGTGTTATTTTTTGAGTAGTACTATGTGGTTTTTATGCTATGGTTCAAGTTGATTTATAAAATTTAATTTTCATCTTGAGGAAAAATCGACCTCCTAAAAGCTCATTTTATTCTCTGATTTTTAAACAAAAAAAATGAACTACTCTAAAAAAGGACTGTTCTGAAAGTAGAAGTCGTCTAAGAATTAATGATTTCGCGAAAGCGAAAAAAAATATTCTGAATAAGGCAAAAACAACAGTCGATGCCTACCATTGATTAGGATTTTCAACGCAATTCAGGATGAAATTTGCCGCTTGCAGCCAATCAATGAGTTTTTTTAAACAACTTCGTAAGTAAAGGATGAACATTAGTAACTTTGCACGCTTAAATTTCAACATGGAAAATAAACCTTCAAAAAGTCGTTTCGTTTTAGTATCCGCTTTTCTGCTTTTGGTTCTTTTTATTTTGCCGGCAGGCTCATGGTATTACCTCAAAAAGGGAGCAGATTACAGAATCGGACATATTAAAGACATGCTTCCGAAAGGTGATTTTGCTCAATCAAATATTGTTGGTATCACCAAAGAGCAAATGGATTCGTTGGTCAGCAAAACGATTTTGGTGGGTATTTCGAGTGGAGAATCTTCTCCGTTGATTGATACAATGAATCGCCAAGTAGCAATGATAGTGGATCAATTTGGCGATAGAAAAGATTTTAAAGTAATTAGAATTATTTCTAATGAGAATGGGGGAGGAGACTTTGCAGAAAGCAATCAAATGGAGCATGTTTGGATTGCGCATCAGTCCAACGAGTCTATTAATAATTGTGGTGTACAATCTGAATTGAGTACACCTTATTGGTCATTAATAGACTACAAAGGACAAATTAGAAATTATTATTCATTAGATGATTTTGAAAAATTGGTGGTTCAGTCAGCGATGGTTTTGCCAGTTGCAAAACGCAAAAAAATTGATCTAAAAAGAGATAAAGAAATTTAGATATGATGGAAGAGAATAAAGCATTAGAAAAGAAAATGAATATCGCTTCAATTGTAGTCTCAATTGTAGTGATTGCTTTGGTGGTATTGATGAGAGGAGAAAATAAACCAGACTGGGGAATTGATTTTAGTTTTTTGCCTCCTATTTATTCTACTTTAAATGCACTGTGTGCAGTAGCTTTAGCTGCGGCTTTATACTTTATTAAAAAGAAAAATATAGAGGCACATCGTAAAAGTATTTATGTCGCATTTGGTTTGTCAATTTTATTTTTAGCTGGCTATGTGTTGTATCACTTTACTACACCAGAAACAAAATACTGCATGGAAGGAAATATTCGATACGTGTATTTCTTTTTGTTGATAACACATATCATTTTGGCGGGAGTGATTTTGCCATTTATATTATTTACGTTTACAAAGGCTTATACGGGGCAAATTGAAAAACACAGAAAATTGGCTAAATGGGTTTGGCCGTTTTGGTTTTATGTAGCGATCACTGGGCCGATAATTTACTTGATGCTACGACCTTGTTACGAAGTATAATGGAAAAAGAACAGCTTCAAATCGAAAGGTTGTTTTTTCGGTTTTACTAAATATCCCTTATCTTTGCACATCAATTTTAATCCAATAATAATGAAGAAATTAAAATATATCCTTTTCACATTATCGCTTTTGATGGCTGCACAGATGGTTGTACCAACGACTGTTCAGGCACAATGCCCTATGTGTAAAATGTCAGCGGAATCAAACTTGAAAGCAGGAGGCTCGGCTGGCAAAGGTTTGAATGCAGGTATCCTTTATATGTTAGTGATGCCTTACATTTTGGTTGGTAGTATTGGTTTTTACTGGTATCGTAACAGAAAATCAGCGGAAGACGAAGAGTTTTATGCAGAAATGGAATCTATCAATAAAGAATAGATTTTTCAAAAAATATAAAAAAAGACCCCGAATGGCTCATGCGATTCGGGGTCTTTTATTTTGGCTCTATGTTGAAAGAAGTGGGTAAACCAATTTTAAATGAATTGATTTAGCGAGTCTCAGATAGGCGTTAATATTTATAGAAATATTAGTGAGGTTCCAATTTCTCTAAGCACCAGCGATGCGATTATATGATCGCACCGCTGGTACTTAAAATGAATTTACAAATTTTTATTGCTAAAAATATTACCGCCGCTCTGAGGCTCAATTGAATGCACCCACTTGATTTCAACACAGAACCAAAATTTTCACTCCGACCTGACCACAGAATTTGTCTAAGAACGAAAAAAAATAGTTAAAAAAATGGTTGAATTCAATGAATTCAGCCATTTTTTTAACTGTGAAGTAAAACTGAATTTGTTTTACTTAATTTTAGTAAAGTTGAACTAATAAATACTATTTCTTCTCCGCCCTCTGTGCCAACATCTGCTCAATCGCTCCCGTAAATTCACCAACCGTAGGTGCGTATCCAGTTTTGCCATGCGCAGAAACATTGTATTTGCCTTCTGCATCTCGATCCATATCAAAAACCCAAACAGAAGGAAAACCTCTAACTTGGAATGCTTGCTGAAGACTTTGATTTTGAACTTTTAATTTTTCAGGAAGTGATTTTCTACGTGGAAAATCTAATTCTAAAAGGACAACCTTATCATCTGCCCAAGTCTTAAATTCATCTTTTGAAAAAACAGATTTGGTTAATCTTACACACCAACCACACCAATCTGAACCGGTAAAATTCGCCATAATTGGCTTTCCTGTTTTTTTGGATTCATTATATGCTTCTTCTAACAGAACCATCCAACCTTCGTTCTCTGCTTCGTAAACTTCATTTTGAGCATTCAATTGGATTAGGCCTATAGCCAAAAAGAAAAGCGGGAATAATAATTTTTTCAAAACATTTTATTTTTAGTGAAGTATTTAAACTTGTTATTTCAATAATTAAACCACAAAACTAAGTCCTTGAGGGGATAATTGTTGACCGATAATATTTAATTAACTTTTGATTGTGCTTATGATTCTCAAATTGTTTAATTGGAGACATAAATCATAAAATCAACTCAATCTATCCTCATTTGAAACGAAATTAAACCCAATTTGATACAGATATTTTGGATTCGTTTTAATTTTTGAATCACAAAATACTTCCCAAAAGCTATTCTAACGACAACTTATTTTCAACACTTGAGATTCCTAATACATTTTCAATAAAATCGCTTGTTTCTTCAACAACTACTCCAATATCAGACGATTGGATATCGCAAGTCATCACGTGATTGCCAACAGTAGCGAGTTTTTTATAAACTATTTTATCGGCAGGAACTCCAAGTTGTGAGACCATTTCATCGATCGCTTTAACTGAAACTACCTTGTCTTGTTCTTCTTCATTTTTATAATATGCCAAAACCAAAGTTGGCTGTTTTACTTTTTGAAAAGTTTCTTCCGTCATTGTTTCATCCAATAATTCCATCAGAACAGGGAGCGCTTCAAAACGGTATTCGTATGTCCAATAATCTTTCAACAAATCTGCTTTACTCATCCGATAATGTTCTTTTCCAGTAATGTATTTTGCCAATTGGACGCCAAATGGTTTGCGCATCAAAGCCGAATTCGGATCATAGATTCTAATGTTTGGCGAATAGTAAATCGCAGCGTGAAGCGATGGGTCAAATGCTTGTGCCATCAACCCAACGGTACCACCAGTAGAAGTTCCCATGAGTATGACTTTTTCCCCTATCTGCTTTCCAATAGCGATGGCTTCCATTGCCGAATCAGCTAATCCATCAGCGGTCATTCCATCAAAACTTTCTACACCTTCTGTTCCATGGTGTGAAAGCCGAGAGAGGAACATATTCATCCCATATTTTTTAGCAATAGTTTCATGGACTGGATATCCCTCGTGTTCGCTGGCACTGAATCCGTGTAGATAAACGATTGAATATGGCGTTTTCCTTTTCGTAGAATCTGCCCATACAAAACGTGCTTCATTATTTGGTTTTAAATTTTCAATTTTGCTTTCTCTTTCAGCGATGGCCGCTTCCAAAGCTGCTCCACTTTCTGCAATCGTTGGATATTCCAGAGTCAACGGCCCTGTATCTGCCAATGGATAATACCAATATCCGATGATGGATAAAATAATGAGTAATAGCGTTCGAGTTATAATTTTAAAAATCATATTGGGAATTTAAAAATGCTCAAAAAATAAGTAGTTAAGGAACGCTCAAAAAATAAGTTCCCGATTTCAAAAAATTAGTGAAGGAAAATTGATTGATAATGAGGTTTTTCGAGCTAATTTTTTGAATTGAAGAGGGAAGTTATTTTTTGAGTAATACTATGTAAAGTTGTAAGAATAATGCTTCGAAATTGAAGTGAGTTATTTTTCCAACTTTACTAACTTTCTTGAGTTAGTAATTTTTTGATTAGTAGAGGCGTAGGAAAGGGAGTTTATCGAGTATAAATGAGCTTTTTCGCAACGAAGAATAATCGAAAAACTACCACTCAAAAATGACTACTTAGGAACATGTAAAGAATAAATTGTAACAAAGTTGAATAATCAGGGGTTAGAATTTTGTACCTCCGTTTCAACTTTAATCTTAACAGCCTTCAAGGCAACCTCCAAATCACGAATCAAATCTACAACATCCTCAATTCCAACACTTAATCGAATCAACGAATCTGTCAATCCAATTTTCAATCTTTCTTCTTTAGGGATGGAACCATGCGTCATAGAAGCAGGATGTCCAATCAAGGATTCTACCCCACCCAACGACTCCGCTAAGGTGAATAAATGCGTATTACTCAAAACAACTTTTGCATCTTCGTATTTGTCCCCAACCATGTCAAAAGAAACCATTGCCCCAGCATATCTCATTTGTCGTTTTGCCAATTCGTATTGAGGATGCGTTTTCAAACCTGGGTAATAAACGTTTTTAACTTTTGGATGAGCGACCAAAAATTTGGCAATTTTTTTTGCGTTTTTGCAAGCCCTTTTTTGACGAACATGTAATGTCTTGATGCCTCTCAAAACCAAAAAACAATCATGTGGCCCAGGAATTGCCCCAACTGCATTTTGAATAAAATGCAATCGCTCAGAAAACTCTTTTGTTTTGACTACCACTGCTCCCAAAATCACATCTGAGTGGCCTCCCAAATACTTCGTCGCTGAGTGCGAAACGAGATCTGCACCTAATTCAATTGGTTGTTGCAAATAGGGAGAAGCAAAAGTGTTGTCAACACACGACAAAATATTATGTGCCTTAGCTATTTTAGTAACTACCTGAATATCAACCAATTGCAACATCGGATTGGTAGGTGTTTCAATCCAAAGCAACTTTGTATTTTTTGTAATTGCGGCTTCAACTTTTTTAGAATCGCGCATATCCACAAAGACCCCTTTCAATCCATACCGCTCATATACTCTGGTCATCAAACGATAAGAACCTCCGTATAAATCATTGCTCAATATGACTTCATCTCCAGGATTAAACAATCTCAAAACTGCATCCATTGCTGCCATGCCACTACCAAAACAAATTGCATCATAACCATTTTCCAAAGCAGCTAAATTTGCTTCCAAGACCGACCGAGTTGGGTTTTTAGTACGCGCATATTCATACCCCTTATGAACCCCTGGTTCGACCTGAGCGTAAGTCGAAGTTTGATAGATCGGAGTCATCACTGCACCTGTAGCAGGGTCGGGATGAACGCCTGCATGAATCGCTTTTGTAGCGAACTTATGTTCTTTCATGAATCATTTACATTTAGATTCCCAAAGTTATTTATTATTCACTTCAAATAATGAAAGTAGGTCAATTCATTTTATGTATTTTCCAAATCAAGGTAAGTTGTTTACCAAATTTCCAATTTGTTCTATCGCCACTTACGGCGACATGTCCTTTAACTATTTGGTTCTTAGACAACTCTCCTTTTGCTCAGCAAAAAGTTAATAAAATTAAAAACATTGATTTAAATGTTTCAACATTAGATGTATATACATACATTTGCACTATGAAAATCGAAGAGGCCATTAAGCAGGCGCAATTCAAAAGCGAATATCAAAAGGTAAGCATCAATTTGATGTTTACGGTTTCGTGGTTGACTTCGAGTATTGGTCAGACCTTAAAACCTTTTGGAATTTCTAATCAACAATTCAATATATTAAGGATTTTGAGAGGAAGTTACCCAAAGACCCAAAGCGTAAAGGAGTTGACTGCCAAAATGCTGGATCGGTCTTCAAATGCTTCGAGATTAGTGGATAAATTGCTCGATAAGAAGTTAGTAGAGCGGTCTATTTGTCCTTCGGATAGAAGGAAGGTAGAAATTCTAATTACTGATTTGGGTTTGAAACTGACGGAAGAAGCATCACATGAAATTGAAAAAATGACGGAATCTATTTTTTCAAAAATTAGTAAAAACGAGGCAAAGGAATTGAACAGATTATTGGATTCTTTAAGAGGTTAAAACGTTCGCTTCTTGGATTTGAAACACTATTTTTATTTGGACTTTTTTTAAACTAATAGATGTACCTACATTTATTGTAAAAACATTTGATTAAGAAATTTATTATGTAGATTTTGTTCTCATTCTAAATTTTTTAAACAAATAAATATTATGAAAAGTCCAAAAATTGCCGGAACTTCTCCTATTAAAGTAGAATTGGAAAAGGGTAAAAGATATGCTTGGTGTACATGTGGAGAATCAACTAATCAACCCTTTTGCGACGGAAAACACAAACCTGCAGGCGAATATTCACCTTTAGTTTTCGTAGCAGAAGAATCAAAAACAGTTCATTTATGCACCTGTAAACAAACCAAGAATCCAGGTTTCTGTGATGGCGCTCATAAAAGTCTTTAAAAACGGACACTAAATTATTTTGTGTTCGTTTAAGTATTACTCAAAAATAAATCAATCATTTAAAAATCAATCGAACATGAAAAATTTATTCATTGCATTATCAGCATTAGCAATTTTTGCTTTTACAAACCCAGTACACGTAACAACCAAAGCTGTTGATACCAAAGCAAGTACAATTACTTGGAAAGGATACAAAGTAACTGGTTCACACGAAGGGACGGTAAAAGTAAAGGAAGGCGTTTTGAAATTAGACCACGGTACATTGGTTGGGGGTAGTTTCTCAATTGATATGACTTCTTTGGTTTGTACAGACTTGGCATCTGGCCAAGGTGCTGAAAAATTAATAGGTCATTTGGCTTCACCTGATTTTTTTAATACAGCAGAACACACCACTGCAAAGTTTGAAATTACAAAAGCAGTTGCTTACGCTGACAATGATTACAAAGTAGTTGGAAACTTAACTATTAAAGAGACGACTAAAGAAATCAAATTTAGAGCAAACGTGGTAGATGGAAAAGCTACTGCAAAAATTACAATCGACCGTACTGACTTCAATGTAAATTATGGTTCAGGAAGTATTTTTGACGGATTGGCTGATAAGACTATCTATGACGAATTTGACTTGAATGTTTCTTTAGTAACGATGTAAAAAACGTTAAGGAACGGTGAAAAAAATAAGTAGTCCTTAATTTTTTGATTAATCGAGACGTGGAAAAGGGAGTTCATCGTTCCTAAAGCAACAAAAATATAAAGGCAAAGACGCTTCGCGTCTTTGCCTTTTTTAGTTTTTGACCACTCTATGATTATTGTTTCAACGCGTGTCTTCCTTGATAAGCGCCGTACAAACACCAAACTCCGAAGAGTCCCCAAAATGCGAGATAAGCCATTCCTGGGATTGCAAAACCAAATAATGATCCTTGTGCAGGCATCGGGCTGATAGATGCAAAACGATAGGCATTCCAAAAACAATAAAGACCTAAAGCTACATTAATTAAAACTCTTCCCATTTTTCGTTTATTTTGATTTAGAAAAATCCAAAGTTATTAAAGTTGCGTAAATATCTATTTCTATTTTTGTAAAATGAAAGTTTCAAACCTCAGAGAGGCGTTAATATTTGTATTCAGAAAATTTTGTTTAACTCCTTAAAAGATTCTAAAACAAATGGGTATTTTTTTTATAAAAAACAAAAATTCAACGAAAATACTGGGGAAAAATCACCCGAAAAAACGTCACATAAAAACTTAATTTAAGTGTACATTAACCTAAAAATCACTATTACTGAAACAGTAATCCTGTCACAAAATAATCAAATTTTGCTATAACATTATGTGACTTATACAAACTTCCTACAATAGCTTCTAAGTTCATATTTCTATAATTTTGTTCTACAATAGTCTTTATCTTGAAAAGATTTAATTCCCTCCTATCGCTTTTCACCAAAACTATCAGTCACAAATGAAGCAGTTTTTATTAATCACCATTTCTCTATTAGCGTTTTCAATATTTTCAACAGCTCAAACTATCTACGTAAAAACAGATGGAAAAGGAAATGGAGAAAGTTGGGATACAGCGACTGGTAGCCTAAGTAGCGCCTTAAAGGTGGCCACATCTGGAACAGAAATCTGGGTTGCAAGTGGTACTTATTTTCCTTCATTATGTAAACATTGTACAAAGGCGGATAGAGCAACGTCCTTCAAAATACCTAGCGGTGTGAAAGTTTATGGCGGCTTCGCTGGCCACGAGAGTTCCACTCGCAACAGAAATCCTAAAAGAAACACCACGATGTTGAGCGGCCAAATAGGTTCTGACAAAATTTTTGATAATAGCCAAACTATTGTATTATTTGAAAATGTATCTGATGAAACTTTACTTGATGGATTTACTATCCACGGAGGATTAGCAGACAACAAAGAAGGAGGTGATGGTCATGCTTCCAGATCTGGAGCGGGCATCTACAATATTGCTACCGAAGCAGGTGAAAAATCAGTTCCGTCTATCAGAAATTGTTTGATTTACGAAAATAATGCAGCAGAAGGTGGCGCAATCTTTAGTTTTAGTGATGGTGGTATTGCTGCTGTTAATGTAGTCAATTGCGTTTTTCTAAAAAATAAATCAGAGAATGCAGGAGGCGCCGTGATGGATAATGCTCAAAACGGAAAAACAAGTTCACATTTCGAATATTGTACTTTCGTAAACAATCATTCTAAATTTGGTGGCGCTTACTTTGGTTCAAATGCTACTATGAATAAAGAAATTTTTACACACTGTAAATTCATCAGTAATATTTCAGATTATGGAGCTGCTGGATTCCTTTCTTCGGAAGAAGAAAATACGAACAAGTTTTTCAGCAAATCATGTTCTTTTGATAATAACCATTCAAAAGACGGAAAGGAATTTTATGTACAACAAAAGAATAATCTCAATGAATCGATACAAGAATTAATGAAGTCTAAAGGGACTTCTTTATAAGAAATTGTTTCTTGAATAGTTTAGTAATTAAATTTCAACATCGCCTGTCTTTCCGACAGGCGATTTTTTATTTTCTTGCTAAAATCTATAAATAATCGCTCTTAAAAAAATTCTGTGGTCAGGTCAAAATGGAAAATTTATTCAAGTATAGAGAAAAGAAATTTTTCACTTTGACCTGAATTAAATCACTTGCAAATGTGCTTTACTCAATGTTGGCTTCGGCCTCGATCAGTCAAGGCATTTGGTGTAAAACCTTATCCTTAAATTAGTTGCTGTTCTCGCCTTTCTCCACTGCACCATTCATCAAGTAAGATTTCAGAAATTCATCCAAATCACCATCGAGTACCTTGTCTGGATTATGAACTTTATAACCCGTACGAAGGTCTTTTACCCAACGGTCATCCAATACATAACTTCTTATTTGACTCCCCCACTCGTTCTTCATTTTACCATCTTCGACCTTTTGCTTTTCCGCTCTTTTTTCTTCTAAAGCACGGGCGTAAAGCCTTGATTTCAAGCCTTTTAGAGCTGTTTCTCGATTCAAATGTTGCGAACGTTCAGCTTGACATTCTACCGCAATTCCAGATGGCCCATGGGTCACCCGGACAGCTGATTCAGTTCTATTTACGTGCTGACCACCTGCCCCACTCGCTCTAAAAACATCCCAACGCAAATCTGCTGGATTGATTTCAATTTCGATACTATCATCAATTTGAGGATGTACAAAAACGGAAGCAAATGAAGTCATGCGTTTTCCCTGGGCATTAAATGGACTCACTCGCACCAAACGGTGGACACCGTTTTCACCTTTCAAATGACCATAAACAAAATCACCATCAATTGCTATTTCGACAGACCTGACACCAGCCGCATCTCCATCTTGCTGATTGATTAGTTTAAGTTTATATCCCTTTTTTTCGGCCCACATTCGATACATACGATAAAGCATTCCTGCCCAATCGCATGCTTCTGTACCTCCTGCACCAGCGTTGATTTGCAAAATTGCACTGAGTTCATCTTCCTCAGCATTGAGCGTGGATCGGAATTCGACATCTTCGACAGCTGATAAGGTTTTAGCAAATTTTGCATTTACCTCTTCCTCTGTTCCTTCTCCTTCTTTCCAGAATTCGAATAAAATTTCCAAATCTTCCACCTGCTCTGCGACTTGTTCATATTCCTTTACCCAATTTTTGTGGGTTTTGGTTTCTTTCATTACGATCTGAGCCGCTTTGGAGTCACTCCAAAAATCAGGTGCTAAGCTTTTTTGCTCTAAATCTTCAATTTTGAATTTACGGTTATCGACGTCAAAGATACCTCCGTATCAACGCCGTCCTGTCTTGCAGGTTTTTAAGTTCCTCTATAGTCATAAGTTTTTGATTATTGACCCACTGGCGAGTTTAGGGTCATTTTTTACAAAAAAATACCGCTGCTAATTAACAGCAGCGGCAAATATATTTCTTCTTTCTTAATAAAGTGTTTTTTATATAGAAAGTTCCGTTTTTATTGAAATCCTAAAAGTGCGATATAAAAAATAAGGTCTGTATTGGCAGGAATTCCGTTTTGTGGCCTTCCATTGAGACCGTATGCCAAAGTTGGAGGCACGACTACCACGTAGCTCCCTCCTGTTCGCATTCTTGAGATAGCGTCATTCCAACCTGGAATCACATCTTGTGAACCTAATTTGAAAGTAAAAGGCTTCATTCTATCAAAAGTAGAGTCAAATTTATAGCCATCTGGCAAAACGCCATAGTAGTGGACAAAAACATTGTCACCAAATTGTGGGCGATTTCCCTCTCCATCTTTTATCGTTCTGATAGTTATTCCGTTATTGATTTTTGTGGCACTTTTATTAAAGGTACCATCATTATACTCTTTTAAAACAGGAATCATTGAATTCGAAACTTGCTGTACAGCAGAAACAGATTTCACCATTTCGTCTGCTTTTTTTATATCAGCCTTTTCAGATTTACCTGCTGCTTTTTCTTCAGGAGTCAACCCGCCACAACTTAAAGTTAGAAGAACCAAAAGAGTATAAAGAGATATTTGTAAATAATTCATTATCGAAATAGTTTGAAATTTTGTCAATCGGTTTTTAATGAATGAAATTTTCTAATTCACGCTTTCCAAATTCAGAGAATAAACAACCATTGCATTTGGCGGAACTCCAATTCTACCTCTGTTTCCGAATGCCAATGCGGGTGGAATGAAAAATATTGCTTGTTCGCCAGCTCTCATTGTTTTTACCGCTTCCTCCAATCCAGGAATCAAGTTATTAGTACCCAATTTTACTCGAAACGCTCTATCTTTTTCAAAATTGGATTCAAAAACTTCTCCATCCAAAGTAGCTCCCATTGATTTGAAAGCAACAAAACTATTATCAATTGCAAGTCTGCCTTTACCCTCAGTCACAGTGAGATATTCCAAACCCGAAGGGGTTTTGGTTAACCTTTGCGAGAGTTTCCCTGAGCGATATTGCTGAGAAACAATTTTCAATACGAAAGCCATTTGTTGTTTTACTTTATCGTTGTAAAGGGTCTCTTTCTGAGCATCACTTAGTTTAGGAATATTTGGATTACTTGGCGGTTTTATCATTTTGACTCCTCCAACGTTTACCTGCCCCATGCTTTCAAGTTGTGTAGCAATATTAGCAGACTCTTCATCAAATTCTGGATTAGATTCGATTTTTCCAGTCATTGGATTAATCTTCCCTTTTGTGGGGGTGGCATTTGCAATTTGCGTTGAAGGTTGAGGAGTTGGCGCAGGCTGGTTAGTTGGCTTTGGGTTACTGACCGTTCCATCTGGCATTGTTACTTTCCCTATTTCTGGTGCTGTGACTGGCAAGGGTTGTGGGGTAACTTTTGAAGGTGGTGTCGTTGTGGTTTGTGGAATTGTAGGTTTGGCTGGTGGTGTCGGGTCAGAACAAGAAAAAACTCCAACAGATAAAACCAATAAAATCAGTTTTTTTAAATCATTCATGGGATATATAATTAGTTATTATAAGTCTTTTTTCTAAATCGGCAATCTTTGCTATCGCGTAAAAATAATATTAAGTATTACTCAAAAAATAACTTCCCTCTTCAATTCAAAAAATTAGCTCGAAAAACCTCATTATCAATTACTTTTCCTTCACTAATTTTTTGAAATCGGGAACTTATTTTTTGAGCGTTTCTAAAAGAACCTTTCAACCTTAGCATAGTACACTACAAAAGGCGCGTTTGGTTTAACTCGATATGTTCCTTTTGAACCAAACGCCAAATCAGAAGGAATAAAAAATATGCCACTTCCCCCTTCGTTCAATTGTTTTATTCCTTCTTCTAATCCAGGTACAATCTGCCCTTTTCCAATTTCAATCTTTTCTACCTTATTTTTTTGATATTTTTTTTCAAAAGGTCGTCCTTCTATATTACTACCATAATATTTTAGCCAAACATTTTTACTAAAGCCAAACTTCTTATTTGTACCAGGTTCAATCACCATATACTGTAGGCCAGAAGGTAATCTTAGTAACGAATTACTCAATTCACCAGTTCGATATTTATTTCCCAATTCATAAAGTAATTCCTTTAGTTTTTTGTCCATCACGCTCTGCCAAAGCTCGTCTGCACTATATTGAGTTTTACTTTCTGTGATTTCATCTGTGGAAGAATTGTAATCAATTTCTTGGTTAAACTCTTTTGGTTCTACTACCCTTTGCCTGGCATTAAAAGCAATTGGATCCACATTTTTTTCAATTCTAATAAGGGAGATGTCTAAATCCTTGAATTTGGCGTTTTCGTATCCGGGTTCTGTGAATTTGGCATCGGTCAAGTCAACTCGAAGGGTGATACTATCTCCTGGACTCATTTGTAATAGACCAATTACGATTGGGGGAATTTTTGTTCCTGGATTCAATGATTGAACCAAATACTTAAACGGCCCACTCATTGTTTTTCTTGACGAAAATGTCACTGTATTCCCATTGCGATGGCGAATATGATAAAACACTAAATCACCAATTTGGGTATTTATTCCTGGAACGTCTCTGTGATATTTTATTAGATGTCCATCATGAGTTGGAGCAAATGGCTTTTCAACCACTGTATCAGGCATTGATTCGTTGCCTTTACATCCTAAAAAGAAAACAAAGGTCAAACTCATAATTAAAGGGAGGAGAATTCTCATGTAAAAAGATTTTAGAATCTTCAAATTCTACATTTGCAACAATTGTTCCTTGTATTCGGGAAGTACTTCTTTGAGTCGATTCACCACCCATCCTAAACTCTTAAATGAATAACCTCCTGAAGCATTTCGATGACCGCCACCTTTAAAGTGTTTACTCGCAATTTCTTGAACAGAGAAGTCGCCTTTCGAACGAAGAGAGATTTTTACAATCGTAGGTTGCTCGGTGATAAATGCAGCAACTTTTACATTTTTTATTTTCAGCAAATAATTTACAATTCCTTCAGTATCACCTCTTTGTATATCATAATTTTCATAATCTCTTTTATTCAAAGTGATTATTCCTGCTTGAAATTCTGGTAAAATTTCCATTCTACGAGCCAAACAGTGGCCCAAAAGCCTCAGTTGTTTTTCAGAAAGTGTATTGAATATTTTGTCTTGAATTGTATAATCATCAACTCCCAATTCTATCAAGTCTGCTACAACTTTAAAAAGCCTTGGAGAAGTGCTAAATCTAAATGAACCGGTATCTGTCACAATTCCAGTATAGAGACATGAAGCGATAGGTTCATCCAAAAGCTCTTTCTCCTCATATTGGCAAATAAATCTGTAAATCAACTCACAAGTCGAACTCGCAGTGGTGTCGGACAATTGATAATCAGCAAAAGGCTCAGGGTCGATATGATGATCAATCAGCACTTTTACAGTATCTAACCCATGAATTATCTCGCCCGATTTGTCAACTCTATCCAATGCGTTGAAATCCAAACAGAAAACTGCGTCGGAACGCTCCAAAGTTGCTTTTACATCCTCTGGTTCAATATCATAAATCAAAATCTTTTGGGCATCAGGCATCCATTCAAAACCAGAAGGATATTCCGACGGAAACATCACCCGAACCGAATGACCAAATTTGTTTAAAAAATGGTACAACCCTAAAGAAGACCCAATGGCATCACCATCTGGGTTTCGGTGAGATATAATTGAAATATACCTCGGAGTAGATAAGAATTTCTTGAGTTCAGCTATATTTTCCATGCGTAATTTAAGATTCACGAAGGTCGAAAAATTTACAGAGAAGAAAAATTTTAATGCGTTTCTTTTTTCGTAAAATAGGCGCTATGCTTAATTTGTAAGGTTCTCAGACAAATCCCTTGATGTCTAAGAACAACTACTGATAAACTCTAAAAACAAATACAAGTTTCAGTATTTTTCAAAATAGATTATTATCAGGATCCCTTTTTGAGCAATAGACTTTATTCTAATATTGATTTACTTTCATCAAGAATCCGTTTTTTACTACCTTTATTATTTTCAACTCACAAACTGATAATTTCAATATTAATCCAATGACGATTTGCACTGGTAACACATTTCTTTTTTTTGTCAAACTTAGTCTTTAAGTAAAGTTGAAAAAATAATTTAGGAACGCTCAAAAAATAAGTTCCCGATTTCAAAAAATTAGTGAAGGGAAAGTGACTGATAATGAGGTTTTTCGAGCTAATTTTTTGAATTGAAGAGGAAAGTTATTTTTTGAGTAATCACTTAAATGCAATAGACTTTATTCTAATTCAAAGATTTATTTTTCCGATACTTTTTGTTAAAAATTTGAACAATCCGCCGCCGCCGATACTTAAATTTTTGTTTCAATTATCGAGAAGATAAACGTTGATTGCTGTACAACCCATTTCAAAATAAAGACTTTATTACCTATTAAAGAAACCAGCTATCCTCGCAAAATTCACATATTGGCCAAACCTTTAAAAAAATAATTTTGAGACAACTCCTTTCTTTTTCCCTATTATTTCTTTTGCTTTCGTGCAACAATGCAGATTCTGAAAAATGTAAATACGGCGCTCCTACTCCAGTTTTTTCTAAAGAAATAAAATCAGTTACTGGCCACAGCTTTGAAGCAAAAGGGCAAGAATCAACTGAGGTCGCGACATTCGAAAATGGCATGCAACTCCAACTAAAACAGTCTGGTTGCAACGATATCAAGCAAGAATTCCAATTTACAATTGAACGACCAAGCGAAGGCCAACCCAATTGGTTTTTGTTAGTCTCAGAACAATTTATCTATCTAAGCAGCCTTTCCGAACAAACCGTATCTATGGGAATGTGGGCATCTGTAATAAGTTCAAATGCCAGTCTTTTTAAGTTTGGATTGCCTATCGAAGTGGAAAAAGGTTTTTTTGTAAAAATCGACAAAATTGACTCTGGCAATAATGCGATTCTATTAGTCGAATTATCTGAAAATCTTTATCCTTCAACACAACAGTAGTTTTATTTATGAAATTTTTGATTGTAGCCGCTACCGAATTTGAGATTGCACCAACTTTAGATTTCTTAAAAAAAAATGCTTTAAGAAAGGAGTCAGAATTTATTTTTAATGAAAATTCTATCCAGATTTTAATAACTGGCGTTGGTGTGCCACAAGTGATGTATAATTTACTAAAGAAATTTTCAAATGAAGATTTTGATTTGGTCATCCAAGCAGGTATTGCAGGGACATTTAATTCAAAAAATTTAATTGGTTCTGTTGTTGAAGTCGCAATTGACAAATTTGCAGACGTTGGTGTTGAAGAAAAAAATGGAGATTTCACATCAGTCTTCGATATGGGTTTCTGCGATAAAAATCAATTTCCTTTTAATGATGGTTGGCTCAAAAACACAACGGCAGATTTTAATTTTTTGAAAAAAGTGATTGGAATAACTGTAAACCGCGCAAGTGGAAGGCAAGAAAGTATTGACAGGATTACCAAAAAATATCCGACAGCGGAAATCGAAACAATGGAGGGTGCAGCATTCAACTATATCTGTTTATTGGAGAAGAAAAAGTTTATGCAAATAAGGAGTATTTCCAATTTGGTCGAACCCCGAAACAAAAAAAACTGGGATATTTCTTTGGCAATTTCACAACTAAACGTTGCCACTTTGGGGTTAATTTCTTGATTTTTTAACTGTATTTTAAATTATTCTCAAATTTTCATGTATAATCTTAATGAATTTTCTTTCTTTGCGTTGAGCCAAAATCAGATGGAAACTATAGAATTTAACTCCGTTCTATGTTTCTTACCAAAAAAAACCTTAATCGAAGTAGGTGCAATCAAATCATAAAAGTGCTTTACAAAAAAGATTTGATAAAAAAAATTAACACTCGAAACCAAGTTTCGCTTCTAAAAATAGCTAATAATTTAGCTACTTTAGTCCACAATATTTTGTGGCATCAACATCATAGCGTTACTGTATGCCGGGTATAACAAAAAAAATCACCGATTTTTTACATCCAAACTATTAAAATGATTCATGTTTTAGATTTAAAATTTTTGGGTCAAAAAGAAACAATCGCAGCTTTTTTATTTGAAACAACGGATGGCCCAGTACTTTTTGAAACGGGTCCTCATTCAACCTATGAGAATCTTTCAAAAGCCGTAAAAAAAGCAGGTTTCTCTATTGAAGACATCAAACACGTGTTCGTCACTCACGTCCACTTTGATCATGCTGGTGCTGCATGGGCGTTGGCAAAGAATGGTGCAACCATCTATGCTCACCCGTCAGGTGCCAAACATCTCAAAGATCCTGAAAAACTGTACAATTCAGCAAAACGAATTTACGGTAAGGAAATGAAAACCCTGTGGGGTGACATGGAACCAATTCCGTCGAAACAAGTGGTTAGTGTCAAACATGACCAAAAAATTAAAATTGGCAAGTCGAAATTCCGGGCTTTGCATACTCCTGGCCACGCCACACATCATGTCGCTTGGGAATACAAGAAAATACTCTTTGCAGGGGATGTAGGTGGTGTCAAAATTGGTAAAGGTATTGTTGTACCTCCCTGCCCTCCGCCAGACATTAATGTTGAAGATTGGAGTGCATCTATCGGAATGCTATTGAACAAAAGGTTTGATGCCATATACCTAACTCATTTTGGAGAAGTAAAAGATGTCAAATTACATTTGGTAGAACTTCGTGGCCGCGTCAAAAACTGGGCAAATTGGATAAAACCATACTATCAGGCTGGAAAAAGTCAGAAGAAGGTGGTTCCATTATTTCAAGAATATGTTCTTAAGCAGCTAAAGATGGGTAAGGTCTCAGATGCCGGACTCAAAAAATATGAAGGAGCAAATCCTTCTGGTATGAGTGTAGCTGGTCTTTATCGCTATTGGGAAAAGAAAGAAGAGGCCATCAAAAATTCAAAAAAAGAAATGAGTTTAGAAATTGATGATTAGATTTTAATAAAGTCTATTTAGTATTACTCAAAAAATAACTTCCCTCTTCAATTCAAAAAATTAGCTCGAAAAACCTCATTATCAATCACTTTTCCTTCACTAATTTTTTGAAATCGGGAACTTATTTTTTGAGCGTTTCTTAACAATCGATAAAATAATAAGTAGCCATTTTTGAGTAGTAGTTTTTCAATTATTCTTCGTTGCGAAAAAAGGGTCATTTACACGTTATAAACTCCCTTTTCTGAGTCTCGACTAATCAAAAAATCACGAACTCAACGAGTTTATCTATTTATTTTTTTTACCCTTTCTACTACTCGATTTCTTTGATAGAAATAACTAAAAAAAAGCCAGATATCTGTATTGATGTCTGGCTTTTATCTTAATTCCGCGTTCCATAGTAATGGTTCAGAAATCAATTGCGTTTCTATGCACGGTTATTTTTTCTTCTGCAAGGCGAAAAACGGAGGGGATACAGCGCATCTGCGAGGCTTCAGGAATGTAAATTTACTTTTGAACCATTCCTTATCTAAATTTAATCTAAATAGTTTGGGAATTGAGTGATTCCGACCTATTTTTGCACCACAGATAATCACTGATGCAAAAGTTAAATTCCATAATTATCGCAGATGCTCATTTCCTTGTTAGGGTTGGGCTCAAACACGTTTTGGTTCGTCAACCAAATGTTCGTTTGATGGATGAAGTTGACAATGAAGCTGATTTGCTAAAATTAGTTGCAGAAAAAAAACCTGATATACTTTTCATCGATCCTTTCCAAGAAAGTATCTTTTCCAATAAAACTTTGGATGCTGTAAAAGAAATTCATCCAGAAATTAAATTTATTGTCGTTACTGCTGAAACTAACAAAACTGCAATTTATAAAGTTTTGGAAAACGAAGAAGTTGCTTGCTTCCTCACGAAGGTTTGTGATGAATTTGAAATCATGGAAGGCATTGCTGCCATCGAAAATCAGGAAAAATACTTTTGCAAAAAAATCATCAAACTCATTTGGCAAAAATCGTTTGGCAAAAATGATGCTGACTGCAAAGGAATTCCACTTTCTGAAAGAGAAATTCAGATTGTCAAACTAGTCGTATCTGGCAAAATCACTAAACAAATCGCAGAAGAATTGGGTTTGAGTCCTCATACCGTATATACACATCGCAAAAATATCATGAAGAAGCTAAAACTCAATTCTACACCTGAGTTGGTTTTGTTCGCCGTAAATAATGGATTGGTAAAAGCCAGCTAATCTTATTTCTTTCAATAATAACTTTTCAAATGCAGGAAATCCTTGAACTGGATTTTGAAATCTTTCATTTTATTAACGCTACCCTTTCCAATTCAGTTTTTGACTTTTTGCTCCCGATTCTACGCGAAAAAATCACTTGGATTCCTTTCTATCTATTCTTGGCCTATTTTCTTATTTCCCGTTTTTCCAAAAATGGATTAATCATTTTTTTGGTTGGGTGTATTACTGTTGGATTAGCAGATTTCACAAGTAGTACTCTTATCAAAAAAAATGTAAAAAGGTTACGTCCATGTAACGTAGAGCAACCACTCTACCCCGTAGTCGAAAGAGTTCACTGTGGCGGCGGATATAGCTTTACCAGTTCTCATGCGGCCAACCATTTTTCACTTGCGGTGTTTCTTATTTTGGCAATTGGTCGCCGATTTCGATGGATAAAATGGCCATTAATCAGTTGGGCAGCTGCTATATCATTTTCACAAATCTACGTTGGCGTGCATTTCCCTTTAGACATCTTATTTGGAGGAATCTTGGGAAGCATCTTGGCTAGGATAGTATTTAGTACATTAGCCAAATTTTTACCTCATACCATTTTACGAAGGAATTATACATGACCATTCTCGATTTTTTTACACTTTTTATTTCTGTACTAATTGGTGGATTAGCTGCACTCAAAGTTGATCACAAAAACTCAAAACAATATCTCGGATTGTTCCTATCTTTTAGTGGAGCCTATCTTTTAGGTATTACAGCGGTGCATCTTTTGCCAGAAACATTTAACCCACCAAGGACTTCTATTGGCTTTTGGATATTGGGTGGATTCTTGCTTCAATTAGTTTTAGAAATGCTCTCAAAAGGCGTGGAACACGGTCATATCCATCCAAGTCATTCGATGTCTAAGACTTTCATTTTACCAATCATGTTGGGGCTTTGTGTTCATGCTTTTATTGAAGGAATGCCTTTAGATGCGATTCATCATTTACACGATCATAGTGGGCACGACCATCATCACAAACCACTTTTGTACGGAATTATTTTGCATAAAATACCAGCGGCTTTTGCCTTGGGTTTACTTTTATTACTTTCAGGTTTTAATAGAATGACGACTATCTTGTGTTTGATTTTATTTGGAATGATGTCTCCGCTTGGAGCATTTGTTGGTTCCAATCTTTCCTTGAATCCGATTCAACTTCAAAACTTGATGGGATTGGTGATTGGAACATTTTTACACATTTCAACTACTATTCTTTTTGAAGCAGATGAAAAATCTCATCATCGGATTTCTTTCAAAAAATTGTTTGCAATTTTGATTGGGTTGGGTTTAGCAATTTTGACGGTTAGCCTATAAAGGTTGAATGTTCACGGCTGAAACTGAAGTTATATTGATACGTTTATCATTACTTAATTTTTACGTACTTTCAACTTAAAACCTCAATAAAAATGCCCTGAAAGTCAAAGACCATCAGGGCACCTGTTATGGATATGTGTATATTCTTAGCTACAACTTCCGCCTTTCAAAACGAAAGAAGTATCATTTACTTTTTTCAATTCACACCCTAAACCAGTTGCGATGACTTCCAAAATATTGTCAATAGATTCATCTTGGAAATTGGTAGTGAAAGTACATTTTTCTAAATCTCTATTTCTAAAAACAACTTTTACATCATATACTCTCTGAATTTCTTCAAGAATATCTGCGACAGATTGTTTGTTGAAAATAAATTCTTTTGTTCTCCAACCACCGATGTTATTACCTACCTTTTTAGTCAATTTTTCAGCAGCAACTATTACGCTTTCGCCTTTTTTCAATTGAACTTTTTTAGCCCCAGTAATAACTTCTACAATCCCGCTTTTCACTTCGACTTCTATTGCACCAGATGCTTTTATTTCTCTTACGTTAAAAGCAGTACCAACTACTTTAATTTCCACTTTACCCGATTTCACAGTAAATGGTTTAGCTTTATTTGGCGCAACTTCAAAGTATGCCTCTCCTTCAAGTGAAACAGTCCTTTCATCTTCTTTTGAAGAAAAATAAGAAATGGAGGAGTTTTCGTTCACCCACATTTCAGAACCATCCGATAAAGAAATATTTTCGATTTGATTTTCTGAAGTAGCTAAGTTTTGAAATTGTTGACCTGTAGGTCTATTCAAAAAGAAAAACCCAACGGCTAAGGCCAAACCTGCTGCAATTGAAAGTGGCAGCAAAAAGCTACGTTTTGCAACTTTAGTATCAGTAAGTGATTTTCTTCTTCGGTCAAATTCACTCCAAGCGGCATCAATATTTGGATTGAGTTGCTTGTCGTAATTTTCACTTAAATCCCAGACTTTTTTATTTAAATTTTCCAATGTTTGTTTGCTATGCTTTTAATAAATTAATTGGCTTAAACTCCTATGGAAATTATTATTTCCACTCCTTTGACACCAAATTTCGGAAGTACCCCCACCGTTTCAAAACTGTAGAAATAAAAACACCGTCTGATGAAAGACATACCTATAAATGGGGGGTTCGAAGGTCAGGTAGCTGACTATTTTTCATCCAAAAAGGAAGCCAAACCGGTTCTTAAAAATGCAAGTGCCTTAGATATTTGGTTTTCAACCGTTTTTTCGGAAATGCCCATTTCGACGGCAATCTGTTTGTAGGTAAGATTTTCAAAACGGCTCAAAACGAAGGTATGACGACAACGTTCGGGTAATAAGTCTATTAATTGAGTTACTCTTTTTTTCAGCGCTTTGCCTGCAATTTCTTTTTCGACACCAGGCGTCATATCAGGTACTTCGGGCATTTCATCACCGCCAGCAAACTTTACTTTATTATCTCTGATGTAATTTAGGGCTTTATTTCGTGCAGCAGTAGCGAGATATGATTTGAGAGAAGAGGTTATTTTAATGGTTTCTCTATTTTTCCAGACACTCAGGAAGACTTCTTGAGAAATATCTTCGGCGAGCGCCGAGTCATTTAGCACCCTATACACAATTGAACTAACCAATCCAAAGTAAGTACGAAACATCATTTCCATACCTTTGTCTGGATCTTTTGCAAAAAGTTCCAGAATCTCCTCCGACTTGTTAGGCTGATTAGTCAAGTTTTTTTTTTGCTATAAATGAAAATAAAGAGTGGCCAAAACTACCCTTTTCAATGAAAACCATTGTAAGATTTCTTGAAATTTTCCTTTTAATAAATGTATCGAAGAAATACTAAAATTTGGCTCAAATGTAAGTTCCTTTATAAACTTTCAAAAAAATGAAGTTAAAAAGAGTCCTTCAATTTTTTAATAAAATGAAATTCTTGGATACCTTAACGGCTTCGTAGGCGCATTTGAGCTGAACGAAGACCAATTTTCAAACTTAAAACTCAGATATGAATCAGAGGAAACTCCTTTTATTTTTAATTTCATTATCAGCACCAATTTTTGCACTTGCTCAAGAAGCAGAAAAAGGATGGGATGAAATAATAAATGATGCAGTAACGCCTGCCACAGCATTTATTTTCAATATTGTATTCTACCCTTGGGTTTATACAGACATGGCTAATACGGGTAGTTCTATGCCTTATGTGATCATCTTACTTTTAAGTGCGGCTACCATTTTTACAGTTTACTTTGGATTTGTAAATATTAGAAAATTTGGTCTTGCCATAAATGTCGTAAGAGGGAAATATGATGACATCGAAAATTCAGATGAGCCATTGGGAGACGTAAAGGTAAATGTGGTCGACGGTGACGTTGTGGATACCATCAAAATAGAAGGAAAAGAAGGAGAAGTGAGTCATTTTCAGGCGCTTACCGCAGCACTTTCTGGTACGGTTGGTTTAGGAAATATATCAGGTGTTGCGATTGCGATTGCTGTTGGTGGTCCAGGAGCTACTTTTTGGATGATTGTAGCTGGTTTACTTGGGATGTCATCAAAATTTGCGGAATGTACACTCGGTGTAAAATATAGAGATGTAGGCCCAGATGGAACGGTATATGGTGGCCCTATGTACTATTTATCAAAA
>CALLVG010000039.1 GCA_938010715.1 uncultured Saprospiraceae bacterium | reverse complement strand
TGCGGGTTCGCTTGAAAGTAAATTTGCTGCCGCACTTGGTGGTGGATTCAGTTATCAATGGGCGGATGAGGTGCTTGTTTATAGAGCACATGTTCCTCTTTATCTCTCCTACCACCCTGGAGGGAAGGATGCTATTTATGCTACACCTCGATATATTTACCAATCTGTTTCAGATGATTCGAATGCTTATTTTTTGGGTAGCAGTTTGGGTTACAGTCGGCAATTATCTCAAAATTTTACGCTCTTCTTAGAGGGAAATATTTCCAAACCTTTTGTAGAGAATGATATGAATGAAACACTTTTGTATCAATTTGGTGTTGGGGGTGGATGGCGTTTTTAAAGTTAAACTTTTCTTATAACCAGTACTTCAAAGAAGCAACCTAATTCCTTGAACTATCTTGTAGGTGTAAAATATTTCTACAATGAAAAACAATCACCTACCCTTACTTCTTATCGTATTATTTTTCAGTTGTCAAAAAGAAAAATTCCAACTCGTGCCCAACGAGTTTGAGCCCTACGTTGATGAGTTTTTTTATCAGGCTCAGTTAAGAGGGCATGATTTGAATAAGGAAGATTTTGATTTTAGCATCACTTTGAAAGACATAGAAGATCCGTCTGCAAGTGGTTTATGTTATTTCGATGGCAATAGAATTGTTATCGATGAACCAAGTTGGATTAGAAAAAACGAACAAGAAAAAGAACATATAATTTTCCACGAGTTGGGGCATTGTCTATTAGATCGCAACCATAGAAAAGTCAAAACAACTAACAACGAATGTTACAGCTACATGAGAGGCCGAGATAGAGATATTGACGAAGATGATTTTAGTTGTAGTCTAAATTTATATTCATCTAAATGGAGAACCTACTATTTGGATGAACTTTTTGACACAGGCACTTCATTTCCATTTTGGTACTATGAAAGTCGTGATTTTCCAAAAATAGAAAATCAACCTAATTACATATTAAGCTGGCAAGATACTTTAGTTGAAAGGTTTGAAATTTCAGATATTGATTTTTCAAATCTTAATAATTTTTTAGTAGAAGTTGATTTCGACATTACAAATACAGAATCTATTAGCTTTAGAATTTCATTAGGAGATATTCAGTTCGGAGGATGTCCAAAATGCACCGTTTCCACAGTTGAAATTAAGAAGGCTTCAAATATTTTATACGAATCAGAACGCCTTGGACTTCCGTCAAATTATAAATTATCTATTTTAAAGAGAGAAAAAATAGTTAGTTTTTTCTTTAATGATCAATTTCTTCATGCTGTAGAGTTTGATTTATTTGATGGCAATGAATTCAATTTTAGGTCTAGTCGCGATGCAATAAACAAACTTAATGTCAATGTCCTCGAATTTTAACTTATTTGTCTTATATATAAAAAGACAAACTCACTTTGAAAATGGGACTTTTAAATAATTTGCTCGTGCTGTTCTCTGAACAGTCACGAATGAATGCAAATCTGCAGATTTGACAAAAATACGTGATGGTTCAGAGAACCACACGAGCAAATTTCTTTGAAATTTGGTTCCCTACCGATTCAATCCAACATAGAGCCATTTATAGGCACTGGTTCAAAGCTAATATGTTTCGCAAAAAACCAAACCAATCAGCTCTCACCTACCTACTTGCTTTAGTTAATAAAGTGTAATTTTGACTAATAAAAAAACATTTAATGAAATCAGTAGTCGTAAACGCATCAGGTGGATTAGACAATTTAAACATCATAGAAAAACAAAATCCTGCACCTGGTACAAATGAAGTGGTAGTTCGTTGGCATGCAACCTCTCTTAATTTCCATGATTATTTAGTTGGAACAGGTGGCATCCCTGTTGCAAATGGAACGATTCCGATGTCAGATGGGGCAGGTGAGGTTATCGCTATTGGCGAAAATGTTGATAAGTGGAAAATCGGCGATAAAGTTATGTCCATGTTCTTTCCAAATTGGATAGATGGCAAAGCGACTTTTGAAAAAATGATGTTCATCAGTGGCGAGACCATTAATGGTTACATCACAGAGCTATCCGTCGTTCGCGCGAATGCGTTGACCAAAATTCCTGATGGATATACTTTCGCGGAAGCGGCTACCCTACCCTGCGCCTGCCTCACCGCATGGCGAGGTTTGATGGTGGAAGGCAATCTACAAGCAGGTGATACAGTTTTGATAGAAGGAACGGGCGGCATGTCCATCTTCGCCTTACAACTCGCCAAAATGGCTGGTGCAAAAGTTTATGCAACGACCTCTTCCGAGGAAAAAGCAGAACGGCTTAAATCTATGGCCGTTGAAGCAGTTGTCAATTACAAAATCGATGAACGCTGGGGAAAAACGATTAATAGATTAACCAAAGGTGGCGTCGATCATGTGCTCGACGTTGGTGGCGGTTCTACCATGAAGCAATCCATTGAAGCCGTCGCGATTGGTGGCCATATCGCCTCCATCGGAATTCTCGGCAATGGACGAAAAGGAGAAATTACTTTTCCAAAATTGTTCTTTAAGCAAATGCGCATGTCGGGTATCGCTGTTGGTTCGCGTATCATGCAAGAAAAAATGGTGGATGCAATTAATGCTTCAAACGTTAAACCAATAATTGATAAAAGTTTTGCTTTTGACCAATTGGCTGACGCTTTTCGTTATCAGGAATCGGGGAAGCATTTTGGGAAAATTGTTTTGGAGTGGTAGATTTCCTTTTGGTTCACGGCAAATGGTACACGGTTCACAGCAACGCGCAAATCACATTTTAGGAAATACTTTTAAATTCTAAAAACCTGCTCTCCTGCATCAAATAGCGCGCGAGCGATTGGATAATTCTCTTTCATATTATTCGTAATAAAGTCGAGTGGTACATCTTCAAAATGTCCGTAGTCTTCTATATACTCCATAAATTGACTTCCAGAATTATTGTATTCTTGAAAAACTGAATCTTCAATTCCATTGAACTCAAGTGGGGCTACATTGCAAATTCGACAAAGGTCTTTGTTGAAAGCTGGCGTCGCTTTTATCCATTTTTCATTTAGATAGACTTCCACGTTTCCATGCGGGGTCAATTCGTTTGTTCCTAACTTTTCGATGAGTTTATCTACTGCGATGTGATTTTTAACCTTTGCTAATCGAAGTCTTGCTGGAATTTGTAATGCGCGTAAACCTGCAATCAAAATCACTGCTTTATCAATGCAGTGTCCTTCCTCTCTTTTGACCAATTCACTTGCTCTGTAATCTTCTTTTCGAATGCTAATCGTATATGGATTGTATCGCCAACCGTCTCTAACTTTCAAGTATAAACCAGTCGCCTTTTCCTTTTGAGAAAGGGATTCTGTTTTAAATTCTTCAATTAGATTTTGAATGTTTTCATTTTCAAAATCATAAAAATAGGTGGAGGATAAGTAGTTCATTTTTGCAGGTGTGGCAGAACTTAAGTTCTATTATTTTAAAAGTTCAAATCACTTCTATTCGAAAGTAGAAATTCTCCGAATGTTTCACATTATTTTAAATAAAAAATTTATTCGTCGGAACTGAAGTCCCGTGTACTATAACAAGAAAGGGCCACCCACTGGGCAGCCCTTTCTATTATTCTATTTGGAAAGACTGGATTACTTGATAACAACCATTTTCATGGTTTTAGTAAATCCTTCTGTATCCAATTGGTAATACAATACGCCAGTTGACAACTCATCACTACTTAAAGTGATATTGTTGTGTCCTTTAGCGAAATCGCCATTTACCACTTTCAATATTTTTCCTGATACATCAGAAACCGTCAAAGTAGCAGTACTTGCAGTTGGTAAATCAAAGCCAATTACAGTTTCTCCTTTGAATGGATTCGGAGTATTTTGGTACAATGCAAATTCGTTTGAAGCCACATCGCCACCGAAGTTGATGCTTACATTTTTGTAATCAACACCTTGGTAAGCTTCTGCATTTGTCAATGCTGAACTTACAGCGATTTCGTTACTCAATGTTCCTGCTGCTTTAGCATTGAAGATTACTGTGAATGCTTCGCTATCAGTAGCAGTTCCATTCCAACTTGTAGTAATGTAACCGTTGTTAGACATTGCAGTTCCGAAGTTCTCCGCAGTAGCAACACCATTTTCGATAGAAACTAATTCTAATGCTTTTTCATTGAATTTCAATGTAAATTGGTAACCATCAACTGATGTAAGGTCATCTGATGAGAAAGTAACAGCTACTTCTTCTCCAGCCTTGAAGTTTTGGTCTTCAACATTGAATTCAAAGTTACCATTGAAACTTCTATCATCAACTCCTAAGATACCGTTTGCTCTTGAATCACCGTTTACATCTCCTACTTTGATAGCAGTGAAATTAGCGTTCAATTGAGCAGCATTTAAGTTATTGTAGTTTACAACTTCTGGAATCGAAGTCAACCATGGGTTGTTTGCATTAGTAAAGATGTGTGATTTTTCAACAAATCTCCATGAAGTATTATTAGGGAATTCGTTAGTCAATCTCAATACTACTTTTCTGATAGCAACCAAATCAAGTGTTGAAATACTACCTGAACGGTTAGCATCAGCAGCCAACATTTTGTATGGAGAATCCAATAAGCTCACATTCAAGATGTGCTTGCTTACCAATACCAAATCAAATGTTGAAACACCATTTGCTACATCATCATTTCTCATTGGAGTGATTGAGTAATCACCATTCTCTGGTAATACAAATCCATAATCACCTGTTGCATCTGTTGTTAAAGAGTTCATCATAGAACCTGCTGAGTTAACTTCAATAGTTACGTTTTCAACAGCCTCATTGTCTTCATTAGTGATTTTACCACCAACTGCAACTCTTGAACTTGAACAAACACCATTGTTATCTTGTACTTCTACAAACGTTACACAGTAATCATTGTCTTGGTTATCAGCACATGAATCATCTGCAGTACCATCTTGTTCTGCAACCCACAATTGAACCATTGTCAATCCGTTTGCAACATCATCACAATCTAATAAGATGAAATCATCAGCTGGTAAAGTAGTTGTGTAATCATCACTTGTGATGATTCCGTCACCGTTTACATCTGTAATTACGTTTGCACGGAAAGTGAAATCTGAACAGTAATCGAAACTTGATGCATCAAAATCAGACGCCCATAATTCTACCATTCCTGATAAAGGCATAACGTCGATGCTCAATCCGTTGTGACAAACTGGCGTTGGAGCTTTACAATCTACAATTGAGAATGTAATATCAATCTGTGAAGTATTTCCACAATCATCCGTTACTGAGAATCTTACAGTGTGTGTACCTAATGGTAATCTCATTGAAAGTGCACCTGAACCATTGATATCAGTTGAGCTAAATGTACTGCTGAATGCAGAAATAGCCCATGTTGTTGTGATTTCGTCTGTACAAAGCTCAGTGATTTCTAATTCGATGTCAACTTGACCTGTACATGGATCTTCATCCAAGTCTCCACCACAGAACTTCACAGCTCCGTCGTATGATACTTCTGGCGCAGTGTTATCAAAGATTTTCACATGTTGTTTCCACTCGTAGTAACCAGTTGATGCATATTGAATTTGTGTTGGATTTGGAGTATAAACTAATGCTGAACCTGTTGAACAGTACTCACCATCATCAACTCTACCATCACCGTTTCCATCTCTTGAAATAACAGTTGGACCAGCGATACCATCATATTCACACCAGTTGATTACTTTCCAAGTTCTGATTACTTTTCTACACTCATCACCTGCAGGGCCACCCGCATTGAATGGTTCTTCTTCAGTACTTACAGCCAATAAATCACATCCAGTTTCAACGAAAGTTAAATCGTCTGGTGCATTATTGTTATCACACTCACCTTCATAATCTTCAGGTACAGTAATACAGTAGTTAATTACTGGTTGTACCATAATTACTTGACGACATGAACCTAGTGAACGGTTTCCGTATGCATCTTCTGCACGGAAAGTACGCGTTACAGTTCCTACTCCACATAAGTCAAGACTTTCTCTTGTTGAAACATATTGAAGTGTAGCTTCACAGTTGTCGAGAGCAGTTGCTGTTCCAAACAATGCGTCTAATGCTGCATCATCAGTATAATCTACATTATCAGGTAATTCGTCACAGTTGATCCATACATCAGCTGGTGCAAAACACTCAGGACGTACTTTATCTTCAACCAATACTTCAATCATACAGTCATTTGCACGTGATTGAAAGGCACTTAGTCTAACAGAACCAGGACCAGGATTCACATCATAAACTCTTAAGACTACGACTACTGAATCACCTATATCTTGACAACAGAAACGAATGTCATCATTGAACATAGATCTATCGTTTCTAAAGCCATCACAATTATCATCCATTCTTCTTACCTTGAAGTAAACTGGACCACATTGGTCATAACTTCCTTCATCAAAGTCAATAGCAGAAATAGCTGCTACTCCATCATCCTCGCTTGAGATAGAAATTTGAGTAACTTCTCTACAAATCGGAACTGGAGGAGTACCATCAATAACTTCGAATTCAACTGTATCTCTAACAGAGTTTCCACAACCATCAATTGCTTGGAAAATGATATCGTGATCACCTTCTGGCAAGAATGGTGAAGGAATTGAATATCCAACAACATCACCGTTAGCGTTTGTAACAGCAACACCTTCTCCTACTGGAGTGAAAACACGTACTTCTGCAACACCAGAACAGTTATCTGTAACCAATGGTGACGGAATTAATCCGCTTGTATAACACTCACTATGAGTACCAGAACCAGTTGACTGATTTGTCAATAATGTTGTATTATATGTTGAGCTACCATTTCTGTCAACTGGGTAAGAAAATTCAGGAGCTTTTTGATCAATAACTTTAATTATTTGAACATCTGTAGTTGTCTCACCAGTACACCAGTTAATTACAGTCCAAGTTCTTAAAATTTTGAATGTCTTTGAAATATCTACTCCTTCGCATGCTTCTAATACTTGATCAAGGTGTGTTACTGCAAATTTACAGCTTGTACCCACTACGTTTGGTTGACCTGAACCAGTTAATTCTAAAATATCAGCATCCTCCAATCCGTCAGCATCACTGCTTGATGACGGGTAAATTGGAATCTGTACAAGTTCTGGTAAATGTCCACCAGGATTTACATCACAAGTCTCTAAATAAGGACATCCAATACTTAATGAAAGATTATACGGTCTATTTGCATTGTCTCTTTCAGTTGTCATCGTTCCACAAAGTGGATCGTTATCCGTTCTTGGATTATCAATATTGTCATCGTAACGAGGATCTAAAGTTACATCTAAGTCTTCAGTATCTAACCAGTAAGGGCTTGAAGCTCCTGTAAACAATTGAAAGTTATCAAGAGCAAAATGACCTGGAAGGCCTGCTCCAGGTGCAAGTGCTTGTACAAATTGAAATTCAATGTTCTTACCTAAATATGGGGTAAGATCAAATGAAAACGATTGCCATGCTCCTTGTTGAGTTGTACCCGGTATTGCATTAACAATAGTTTGTTGAGAAACAAGTCCAACTCCAATTTCAATAACTTCAAAAAATACTAATTTTGGTAAACAACCTGCACAAGTTAAATCCCAAGCAGCATTGTAATCAAAAGTTAATTCTGGAGAACCAGTTGCAGGAACTGATATTCCCTGACGTAGGGTAACAGTTGCACATGGATTACCAGCAGGATTGTTGAATTCATTTACTAAAAATGAGTTTCCTTCTGTTGGAGACACATCTCCAAATCCATTATTAAAAGTTCCCGTGAATATCTGGGTATTATCTCCACATCCGTTATTATTGACCCAATCAGTAAGGTCTCCTGTTTCAAAACCTCCATTCGTTAAAGAATTGACAGGGGTATTAGTGTAAGGAGCAACTCCAACTACATCATCCCCAGTTACAGGAACATCACAAGATGCTCTTGCTAAATCCATTGCCACAGCATTTTCTATAATTGCTGGATGCAAGGCAGATGCACCAACTACTCCATTATTGAAAGCGTATTGCTCACAAGTCCAAGTGATATCATCTGGAAAAGTAACAGAAGGCTGTTCGATATTGATGGTATGAGTACAAGTATTAGACAAATTACCATGTCTATCAGAAGTTTGATAAACTTTAGTAATCGTCACTACAGAACACAAATCACCCGTTGAATTCTCTGAAATCAAGTTAACATTCATGTCTCTTGGAAGATCACAGTTATCTACTGGCGCTGGTAAATCAATACCATTAGGATCTTCACTACAAGTTAAGTTGAACACAGTTCCAACTTGATCATTACCCTCAGCATCCGTATAAGTAACATCACACTCCAATGTTGGTTGTTCTTTATCTTCAATGTTAGCATCACCCCAACAGTAATTACCCGATACTGGGTCAATTACTTTCAAAGTAATCGTTTGTCCTACATCGTTACAGTTTACCCAAAAGTGTCCAATTGGAGCAGTAGCAGGAGAACAGCTACCAAATAATGGATGAACTCTAACTACCTCATATTGTTCATAACAACCATAATCACCTTCAAGAATCGCATCCGCACTTACTAGCGAACAACCGCCATCCATATCAATGATAGATATATTTACTAAATCATTACAAGCCATAACTCCATTAGGAGCACCAGTACCCACAATTTGAACATCAACCTCACAAGGTGCAGACACATCGCCATTTTCATCAACAGCAACATAAGAAGCAGTTGTTGGTCCAGTCAAGGTACCCGTTACGTCAACTACCGCATCAGATCCATCAGTTATTGTTGGGAAGGTCAAAACTGGTAATTGAGCACCAGCACTACAAAGCTCAATAGGTTGAGGAGCAGTTGTTACCTTCTGAAAAGTAGCATCATCATAGAAACCAGCTCCTCCGCCTCCAGGATTAAAATGAAGGACAACAAATCTAGCAGTCACTGTTCCAGGAGGTGCTACGGACGCTGTTGTGTATTGTATCCATTCATCAAATGGAGTATTAATATTGAATTGTTCCGATGTAGAGAAGGTCTCTACAGGAGCAGCAGTAGTCCCAAGAAGGCAACCAGCTGCATCTTGATACTCAATATGTAGCTCAGAGAAATTAGAATCAGTTATACGATCACCAGAAAAATGCTGCTTATAAATACTAGCAACAAATATTTCACCTGGCGCCGCTGGAAAATCCTGATAAGCTTGAGCATTGAAGAATATTTTTAAATTATTTGTGTTCCTAGCTGCTGGTTGACGATTGTTTTGGATAAACATGTTCGTTCCCCATCCAAATTCACCTACTCCAATGGCATTCCAGCCAGAAAGAGCTGGACGACCACCAGGGCCTTCGACAGCTAACTCACCACCATTAGCAATAACTTGGTCATCAAAACCAGGATTGGCCAGCATATTAGGGCCTAAATCACCACATACTATTGCCGGACTTTGAATCGTCAAGTTGGCTGCTGGGTTAAAACCAGGACATTGAGCAGTGGAAGAAATTGAATAAAACCCGAACGCCAGAAGAACAGCGAACATTTTAAAGGCTTTACTCATGAGAGTAAAATTCGTTTTTTTCATGAGAAATTGATTATAATTTGTGTATAAACGTAAGAGAGATAGAACCTGCAATAGAAGCAAGTTAAATCAAAATTTCTTAAGCAAATCGGTACTGGGTAGAAAAATAAAGGATAGTTGGATTATAATTTATTTTTCTGTTTTTGGTCAAAGTAATGCAAATGTAAGGTTTTTCAAGTTAATAATCCAACTAAAAAACAGATAGTGTCCAAATTTCACTAACTTCGTTTATAATTTAAAAAAAATAACAACTAAAGTTAGCAACAGTTCGCAGAATTTATCCTCCAAAAAACCTATCTAATCAAACTTTTATTCTGAAAGCCACTTGTTTGAGTTTTGCACACAAAACAATAAGTGAATTATTTTATTTTTTCAAATATGTAAAAATGAATAAGTTATTTTTCCTCTTTGTCTTTTTATTCACCTTTTTTAGTGCCTTTGGGCAAACAATCGAAACAATCGAGATTTGTGAAACAAAATCTGCAGCTACTATTGATAAAAATAGAAATGAATTTCTTCATAGCCTAAGTCCTCCACAATTAAACAATGGCTACCAACATAACATCACAGTCCCTACGCTTTCACCTCCACCAATCTGTGATGCCGAACTAACAGGTATTTTAGTCAAAGCCGATATTACAAACTACGTTGACGATTTAACTAATGTAAATGCTGCAAATGGCACCACATGTGGTTTATATGGATGGTTTGTCGATGTACTTTATGATTGTAATGGAAGTGCGTGCCCAGTCATTCAACAAGTGAATAATGTATGCAATACTGGTGATCCACCAATCCGTGGTGTTGGACTTTATACAGAAGAAATGTTTAGTTGCTCTGCAGCTCCAACAACTCCTCCTAGCGTAATAAATATTGATATCGTACCTGCTATGGAACAGCCTAATGCAAATTGTCCCGACATTTGCAACGCGATGCCAAATGGTTGGGTCGATGTAGAATATACGCTTTGTATAGAATTTGAATATACAGTTTACGATCCTCCGACAGCTACTGCAAGTGATACTGGCCCTTATTGCTATGGCGAAGACATTGAATTATCTTCCGACGGAGGAGGCGCTACTGGTTTAAGTTATGACTGGGATGGCCCAGATGGTTTTAGTTCAAACGATCAAAATCCCACGATATTTAACGCAACAGAGTTAGCCTCTGGAACTTATACAGTAACCATTTCATCGGGTCCAGGTTGTGAATCAATTGCAACCGTTGATGTTGAGGTAGGAGAAGAAATTATTGTAACAGTACTCACTGAAGAAGACCCAACTTGTAATGGATATGATGATGGAATAGGAGAAGTTTCTGCTACGGGTGGTTATGGTAATTATGATTTTGACTGGACAGATGGCTTTACCGGAGATTTTGTTGACCAATTAGAAGGCGGAATCAACTATCAAATTCTCGTAACAGATGAAGAAGGATGTGAAGGAGTCGCTTTTATCGAACTAATTGATCCCGATTTATTAGAAATTGACTTAGTAGATTCCACTAACCCTTCCTGCCCCGGAGCAATGGATGGGGAAGCAGATTTCTTTGCAAGTGGTGGTGACGGTATTTATGATTATAATTGGAATCCAGGAGGTTATATTGATCCTTTAGTTTCGACTCTAAGTGGTGATATTACTTATAACATCACTGTTTTTGACGGAATGGGCTGTGAAGCATACGGCTCTGTGACTCTAACAGATCCAGCTCCTACAACTATCACTTTTAATAATACAGGTCCTTTTTGTTTAGAAAATACAAATCAACAAATCACAGCAATGCCAACTCCAGGCAGCTTCAGCGGAGCTACTGACGGGAGTGGAAATTTCAACCCATCTACCCTCGGTGTCGGAAATCATAGAGTTTATTATGATTACGTATCTGGAAATTGTAGTGCAAGAGATTCCGTTGATATTATAATTACTGCACCAGTTGCGATTACATTTGGAGATAGTACTTTCTGTCAAACAGAAACATCTGCAATGCTAACTGCTACACCAAGTGCAGGTATATGGTCTGGTATAGGCATCGATGCAGGTGGGAATCTCGACCCATCGACATTGGGAGTTGGGATGTACACCTTTACCTACAATTACACAGATCCAGCAACAAATTGCGTGACTTCAAAAGACATTATGGTAGAAGTTGAATCACAACCCACCATTATGATAATGGGAGATAATGACTTCTGTCAATCTGCTGGTAATCAGACTTTTACCGCAACTCCGCCTGGAGGAACTTGGGGAGGCGTTGTCAATAACATGGGACAAGTAGATGCTTCGACATTAACAGTCGGTAGCCATGATGTAACTTATTCTGTTATAGATGGAACCTGTTCCAATACATCAACTTATCCAATAAATGTAACTACTCCTCCAACTGCAACTATGAGCGGAGGTGGTACGATTTGCCCAGGTGGAACAGTAGATGCAAATTTAGATTTCGCATTGACTGGAGCAGGGCCTTGGGTCATTGAATTCACATTAAATGCAGTCGCTCAAATTCCAATCAATGCAACTGGTTCGCCACATCAACATTCCGTTAGTCAACCTGGAACCTATGCAATTACTTCTGTAACAGATGCTTCTGGATGCGTTGGGACAGTTAGCGGAACGGCAACTGTGACTCAAATTACGCCACTTGCGATTTCGAATGTACAAACACAATGTGACCCAACCAATACCAATTATGTTTTAACTTTTGAAATATCAGGAGGTGATGCAGCAACCTACATGGTAACGGGTGTCACAGGTTCAATATCTGCGACAGCTCCATACATTTTTACTTCTCAAAATATTCCGCAAGGGACAACAACCAATTTCACGGTAAGTGACAACAGTGCATGTGCTGCTGTTTCTGATAATGTCACCGTCAACTGTGCGTGTGCAACAGAAGTCGGAAGCATGGATCCAACTTTAATTTCGATTTGTGGAACAGGAACAGCAACAGGTACTTACGACAACTCCACCGAAGTTTTGGATGGTAATGATATTTCACAATTTGTTTTACATACTAACGCAGGGGTTAGCCTAGGAACTATTCTTGCAACCAATAGCACACCCTCATTCTCTTTCGGAGCTGGTATTACTTACGGAACGACCTATTACATTTCTGCAATTGTTGGAAATGATAATGGTGGAAATGTAGATTTAAACGATCCTTGTTTAAAAATCGCACAGGGAACTCCTGTCGTTTTCAACGAAATACCAACGGCCGCACTTTCTGGCGGAAATACAATTTGTGAAGGTGAAAGTGCAATACTAACATTTACACTAACAGGTACTGCCCCTTGGAATATTCAATATTCAGATGGAACCAATACCATTGATTTAAATGGAATCACGACAAGCCCTGTGGATGTAACCGTAATGCCGACAACAACTACAAATTATTCAATTGTTTTTGCAGAAAATAGCGCTTGCCCAGGAACCTTTACAGGAATGGCTACAGTCACTGTAAATACTCCACCAAGTGCTACCGTCACACCAACAATTGAAATTTGCAATAGCGCACAATCAGGAAACTCAACGACCATTGATTTCTCTACTTTAATTACCGCCGGCGATATGACTGGTACTTGGACGGATGTGGATAACTCAGGTGCAACAGGCACTTTTCCAAATCTTGATTTCGACAATATCGCTCCAGGCGATTATACGTTTAATTATACTACAGGTGCAGCCCAAGCACCTTGCACCAATATCTCATACTCAGTTACTATTACGGTTCGAGATTGTGCCTGTCCATCTGTTTTGACTACGGGAGCAGGGCCATTTTGTAACAATGATGCAAGGGTTGATTTGACCACCATGACTTTGACAATGGAAGCTGGTTCTTGGTCTATTCTTTCTGCTCCAACAGCTTCATCTGCAACATTAACTGGTAGTATTTTTAATGCGAATAATTCAGCAGCAGGTGATTATGAATTAGAATTCAGACTGACTAATACAGTCATGGGATGCCCTGAAAGTTCAACTCAAACCATTCAAATTTTTGAGCAACCAACGGCAACTGTTACTTCAACAGAAAGTATTTGTAACAGCAGTCAGTCAGGTGACCCGACGAGTTTCGACTTTTCTACTTTAATAACTGCAGGGGAAATGGGCGGTGATTGGACGGATGTGGATAACTCAGGTGCAACGGGCACTTTCCCAAATCTTGATTTCGATGGGATTACTCCAGGAGATTACGTATTCAGATATGCTACAACTTCTGCACAGGCGCCCTGTGTCAATTCAACTTATGATGTAACCATTACTGTTCGTGATTGTGCGTGTCCTTCTGTTCAAACAACAGGAGCGGGGCCATTTTGCAATGATAATGCAACCGTTGATTTATCAGATTTGACAGTAACGATGGAAGGGGGTTCTTGGTCGATTACTTCTCCTGCCAGCCCCATGGCAACCATCGCAGGAAATAATTTCGATGCAAATGGATTTGCAGATACTTACGTTTTAGAATTTACTTTGGACAATCCAGTTGCTGGTTGCCCTTCAAGTTCCTCGCAGACAATTGAAGTTTTTGCGCCACCGAGCGCGACCGTTACGACCTCAGCAGAGGTTTGTAATAGTAGCCAATCTGGTGACCCAACGAATTTCAACTTTTCTACTTTAATATCCGCAGGAGACATGACAGGTAGTTGGACTGATGTTGATAACTCAGGTGCAATGGGCACTTTCCCTAATCTCGATTTTGAAAATATTGCAACTGGTGACTATACTTTCAGATACACAACTAACGCTGCTCAAGCACCTTGTGCAGAAGCAACTTATGATGTGATGATTACCGTTCGTGACTGTGCGTGTCCTTCTGTTTTGACAACGGGCGCGGGCCCACTTTGCAATGATAATGCGACTATTGACTTAACCGACTTAACGCTAACAACGGAAGCTGGAACTTGGTCAATTCTTTCTGCACCAAGCAATTCAATGGCAAGTATCACTGGAAATAATTTCAACATAAACAACTCACCATCAGGTGATTATGAGTTAGAATTTACGTTAAACATTCCAGTTGCAGGTTGTCCTTCAAGTTCAACTCAAACGATCGAAATTGTAGCTGCGCCTTCGGCTGGAGATTTGATTCAAGATTGGGATTTATGTGAAGGGGTAGATACTTTGATTTCCCTTTTCGATTTAATCGAAAACTTTGATATGGGTGGAGATTGGGTTGATAATTCACTCAATCCAGTCACTTCAGCATTCGATCCAGCAGCAGGTACTTTCATCTCAGATGGAGTGGGCGTCAATACTTATGTATTCGAATATTTAGTAGATGGTGGCGGTGTTTGTAACGATGCCTCAACTACAGTAGAAATAACCGTTAACGAAAATCCAACTGCAAATGCTGGTATGGATGCAGAAATCAACTGCGATGATACAGAAGTCATGCTCGGAGGTAGTTCCACAGCAGGTGCTCAATATTCATGGTCAGGAACAGTTAACGACCCAACCGCTGCGACTACCACAACTTCAAGACCTGATACTTATGTTTTGACCGTAACAAATGCAGCAGGTTGTTCTACAACAGACGACGTAATTGTCACCGTTTCATCAGATTTTCCTTTGCTTGATGCAAATGCTATCGAAATCGCCTGTTTTGGAGATAATGATGGCGTCATTCAAGTAAATAATGTGATGGGTGGATTGACTCCATACATGTTCTCCTTAAATGGAGATGCGTTTACAGACCAAAACACATTTACTAACTTAGAACCAGGAAGTTATTCTTTAGTTTTGGAAGATGCGAACGGCTGTAAAGACTCTACAAATTTTGAAATTTTAGAACCAAACGAATTTTCAGTCTCTCTATCTGTAACTTCTGGAAATGGTAGCAATATCATTCAATTTGGAGATAGCACTCAACTGACTGCTCTTGGTTCGGGGCCGATTGATTCAATAGTTTGGTCGCCAGCTGATGCATTTGACCTTTGTGATCCTGCAACAGATCCTGACTGTCTTTCACAATGGGTATCTCCAGAGACCGTTACGACCTACTCTATTGTTGCAGTCAATGAAGATGGTTGTGATGCTTTTGCAGATATTACTTTACAAGTTGAAGATACTGAAGATGGCGTATTCACGCCAGACGCATTTTCACCAAATGACGATGGAATAAATGACATCTTCATGCCATTCACCGATCAAACTGTGACGGTCATAAAATCATTTATGGTCTATGATAGATGGGGTGAACCAGTTCATAAATTCTTCAATATAGAACCTAACGATATCTCTGGAGGTTGGGATGGTAAGTTTAAAGGTAGGCGATTAAACACTGGTGTTTTCGTCTGGTTTGCAGAGTTAGAATACAAAAACGGAACGACGAAAATATTTGAAGGGGATGTAACCCTTATGAGATAATTTCATAAAAAACTGCCGAGCGCCCTATTTAACCCAAAAAATATTAAATAGACGCTGGCAGTTTGTTTTTAATAGTCTTTATTCTGAAATAGTTTGTAGCCCAACGAATGCTTATTTTTCTTGCTAATTGATTAAATAGTGTGTCTAAATTTCTTCGATTTCGTTTAATCATAGAAATTTAGGCGCACCATTACCAGATGGTTTTTGGCCGTCAATTCTAATCCCTTTTTTGAATTTGGAGTTATAACGCTAATAGTCTTTTATCTGTAAATACATTTTACAGATTAGGTATTAACATAGGGGTGGAGGTTTTAAAATTTTGATGGGTAAAATAGACTGTATTCTGAAATAGCTTGTAGCGCAATGAATGCTTATTTTTGTGCTAATTGAGGCAAAAAATCTAAGCACCTGCCGCCGCGGACAGTTCTATTTTTTAACGCGTGTCCCGATTTTACAACGGGGAAAAGTAGCGGAAAAAAAGTATTTGCTTGCACACGAATTATTTTAAAATAAAGTCTAATAACTTGGGGACATGTGTTTATTGATTCCAAGAACGCACAACACATTACGCAAAGGTATAATATTAATTGAATAATTCTATAAGTAGCGCGACTTAAATAACCGCGCGACTTATCAATCATTTTTCCTTCACTAATTTTTGAAATCGGGAAGTTAATTGAGCGTTTCAAAACAAAAACCCCAATCATTAAATCTCAGTTATCAGGACGTTAAAACATTGGCTGTTTTCCAAGCATAATATCTGGCTCCCAACCGAACACCTTCTGTTCCTATCCTTTCTATTACAAACTCCTCTTTTGGCGATAACACACTCTCTTTCAACTGTTTACGATGCATCTTTTCGTAAGTTGGATAATCAATCTCATGCCCTTTTTTTAGTTTATTAAAGGTTTGAAATTTTGAAACGACTGACTTCCAATCAGACTGCAAAACGCCTTCAAAAACTTTAGATTTTGACCCACTTCCATAACCAACAAATCCGATACGTTTATTAGCTAAATCCAAATCATCTTTCAAGTCAGCTTCTAAAGTACTCATCAGCGCTAAAAAGATAGAGCAAGCATACATATTGCCCACCAAAGAAGATGCGCGTTGCGCTTTTTCAAGTTTTTGATTAACGAAAGATTTGTACTCATCCGTTTTAGTGATCGCTCTTAAAAATGAAACTCTTGCACCTTCATACTCTTCCAAAGCATTGAAGTTTTCTCGAATCGGTTCCGATGGTAATTTTTCGGCGAAAGCCGCCCATGCTCCTCTTTTCTTTAATGAAATCATGAAAAATTCAGAGGCAATTCGTTTTCCATGAAAAGCATAAGGAAGATGAAAAATCAAGCGTTCCCAACGAGACAATACATCTTCATTTTCTTGAATTAAACCTTTTTGAATCGCCTTTTTAGAATAATTCAAATACGCCTCTCGAATTCTATTTTGGTAAGTCCAATTGGAATATTGGCCATCAAAAATTGGGGTTACTTTGTGCAATTCTAAAATTTCATCATTATCATCTAAAACACCATTGACTTGCAATGAATCTGGCAACTTTCCGACAAGACTATCTGCATCAACATCTTTCAAGTCCGCAAGATCTAAAACCTCTTGAATCAAATCTTTTTTGGAAAAAGTGCGTGTTGGTTTATAAAAATCATGGACACCTTGCGTCGCTACGCCAAAGGTATCCTCCATCGAAACCAATCGTGGATTTTGCTTTATTAACATCGCAATCGCACCTGCCCCTTGGGTGTATTCGCCACCTGATTCCAATTCATATTTTGCAAAATCAGAAGTAACCACAATACCAACTCTTTCTGCATCACCACGCACCCAATCCATTGTATTTTGAAGTGCATCAACCCCACCTACACAGGCAAAAGTCAAATCTACTACATCACAATTTTGGAAACAATCCACGCCATAAGTTGAACGATACTTCCTGCGAAGCATCTCCAAAAGATAAGTAGCGGTGGGTTTTGCCCCGTCCAAAGCAGACTCTGTTCCTAAATAAATACGACCGATTGCCGAGGGATTAAGCTGATTTCTGTCGATAATTTCTACTACTGCGTTTGCGGCCATTGTCGCTGCATCCTCGTGGACGTCTGGGACAACCATCCGTTCCAATCCAAGACCTCGATTCAATTTGGCATATTCAATATTTCGCTCTTTTGCGAGCGTTTCGATAGGTAGGTAAAGTTTTGGCACATAGAGCGCCATGTCATCGATTCCGACAAGTGGTTTGTTCATTTTTTTGACTTTTTTTTAAATAGAAAGCGAATTGTAAAAGTAAGCCCAATTTTATAAATGCCATATTTCTATCAAATGTTTAAGAGCGGCTCAATCAGCATCCAACTTTCAACCCTTAAAACTACTTCCAAATGAATTAGACTTTATGAAGTTCTTTAAGAATTCATGATTTTTAGAAAGTGAGGAAATTTTATTCTGAATGAGACAAAACCACAGGCGATACCTTAGTATCGACAAGGATTTTTAACGCAATTCAGGACAAAATTTGCCACTTGCAGCCAATCAACGAGTTTAAAAAAAACTGCTATAAGTTATTTTTTATACGTTCCTAACAGCGTTACCTCTCAAAATAGAATGAATTTAAATAAGGAAGTGTTAATAGTTTTTTGGGTCAAGAGAAAGCATTGAATTTCTAAAATTGTTATGTTCGCAAAAGAGATGAACCAAAAAGCTTTTTTGGTGTCTCCATTTCAAAGAAAAACGTATCAATATGAATTTGACTTTAAAAGTCTGGCGACAAAAAAACGCCAATTCAGGAGGAAATTTCGAAACACATCAAGTTGTTGCCAACGAGCACATGTCATTTTTGGAAATGCTTGATGTTTTAAACGAAGATTTAATTTCAAAAAAATTAGAGCCGGTTGCATTCGAACATGACTGTAGAGAAGGTATTTGTGGCGCTTGTAGTATGGTAATCGACGGTCAACCACATGGACCAAATGGTGGAACGACTACCTGTCAATTGCACATGCGTTACTATAAAGATGGAGATACGATTACGATTGAGCCATTTAGAGCAGCCGCTTTTCCTGTTTTGAAGGATTTGGTAGTTGACCGTTCTGCTTTTGATAGAGTAATTCAAGCAGGTGGTTTCGTTTCTGTAAATACAGGAAATGCTCCTGACGGAAACTCCGTTCCAATTGAAAAAGAGCAATCTTCGATGGCAATGGATGCCGCTGAATGTATTGGTTGTGGTGCCTGTGTGGCAGCCTGCCCTAATGCATCTGCAATGTTATTCGTTTCTGCAAAAGTATCGCACTTATCCCTTTTACCACAAGGAGAAGTTGAAGCGGATCAACGTGTCCTCAAAATGGTGAACCAAATGGATGATGAAGGTTTCGGAAACTGTTCAAATGTAACGGCTTGTGAAGCTGAATGTCCAAAAGGAATCAGTGTTACTAACATCGCTCGTTTGAACAGAGAATACATGAGCGCTTCAATTGGTTCTCAGAAATCTGTCTAATCGAATATGATAAAATATCTGTTTCTTACGGCTCTGTTTTATGTGGCCTATCGCATGTTTACTCAACCAAGTATTCAGCCGCCTGAGGATGATACTCCGGAAGATGATTTCATCGAATATGAAGAAGTTGAGGAGTGACGGAAGATGAATTTACGATAAAAAATCCCTGCAATTTCAATTGCAGGGATTTTTTATTTTTCGTCGCTCTCATCTTCTCAAACGCCCATTCTCTCTCCTTCATTTAAATAGGCACATTCTCTACTATCTCCAATCCATATCCAATCAAGCCTATTCGTTTTTTGGGTGAGTTTGTTAAAAGGCGAATTTGGCGGATGCCCATATCATTTAAAATCTGCGCACCGATACCAATATCTTTTTGCGAATCATCTTTCGATTGTTTGAAAAAAGGATACATTTTTTCGCCTTCTTCCTTTTGCTTTTTGAGCATTTTCAGGGTTTTCAAGAGTATATCTCCTTCTTCTTTTTGTCTTACCAAAAGAAGAACTCCTTTTCCTTCCTCATTAATTCGCGTCAACGTTTTTTGGAATTCTTGGTTGATTCCATTCATCATTAAGGCGAAAATTTCTCCTGCATTTGTTCCAGCATGAACGCGAGTAAGGATTTGTTCACCCTCTTCCCATTCGCCTTTTTTTATTACTAAATGAGTCTGATCATTGTTCGTTTCGCGATAAGCGATCAAGTCAAATTTTCCGTACGGCGTATCCAATTCCATTTCTTCTGCACGCTCGACCAAACGTTCGCGCTCCATACGATAAGCTACCAAATCTTTGATAGTGATGATTTTCAAACCAAATCGCTGGGCAATTTTTACGAGTTGAGGCAAACGAGCCATCGTACCATCTTCATTCAAAATTTCAATCAAAACACCTGCTGGATAGTACCCAGCTAATTTCGCCAAATCAACTGCCGCCTCCGTGTGACCAGTTCTTCTCAGCACTCCCCCATTTCTTGCTATCAATGGAAAAATATGACCAGGTCGGGCATAGTCACCCGGATGCGTCATATTATCAGTAATTGCTTTGATTCCTGTAGCTCGATCATAAGCAGAGATTCCAGTCGTACAACCTTTCTTTTTATAATCAATTGAAACGGTAAATGCAGTTCCATGCAGATCGGTATTCTCTGTAACCATTGGGGTCAATCGCATTTCATTTGCGCGCTCTTGCGTGATGGGCGTACATATCAAACCACGACCATGCGTTGCCATAAAATTGATAATTTCGGGTGTAACGGCTTCTGCCGCACAAATGAAATCACCTTCGTTTTCACGATCCTCATCATCTACAACGATGATGACTTTTCCAGCCTTAATATCGGCAATCGCTTCTTCAATTGTGTTGAGGTGTTGCGTAAGATCTTCTCTGGAATTTACCATGAGTTCATTTTCGATTGTTGTATCAAACATCTATTTCGTAGTGTTGGTTGGTGATGCACAAATAACATCAGATGCAAGGTAATGTTTTCTAAAATTCTGACTAATATTTATTATTCGGAATCTTGATTTCGTAACGCTTGCCACTTGCATTTGGTAAACGCGCGCTCTTCATCCACGGGTTATAAACTTTTAATTGACGGTAACTGATTCCATATTTAGAAGCAAAATCTCCTAAATCTTCAACCGTAGTTGTTTGCTCAATTGTACTATAATCCGTCAAAGGTTGATAATAATCTTGTGCATCCAAATAGTAGCCGTAGGTCTCTGGATTGGTCATCAATTCTTTCAAAGCGGCGATTCTGAACACGTAACGAGAAGTCTCTTGATTCAGGTTTAAATCGTAATAGTATTTTGACTTTTGAGCAGTACTTTCTTTTTTCAAACGAGATCCGCCCATATTATAGGCAGCTGCTGCCATCGTCCAACTTCCGAATCTTGCGTGTAGTTTTTTCAAATATTTACAAGCGGCACGAGTTGATTTTTCGAAATGCATTCGCTCGTCAATATCGTTATTCACTTCTAAGCCGTATTCCTTACCCGTTCCTCTCATGAATTGCCAGATGCCTTTTGCTCCTGCTGGCGAAGTGGCCTGCGTCAAATCACTTTCGGCTACAGCCAAAAATTTAAAATCTTGCGGGACACCTTCTTCAGCCAAAATTTGTTCTATTTTTGGAAAGAAGCGTCTTGCACGTTTCAAGTTCATCACAGTGCTGGAATGATAGTATGAATTTCTCAACAGTTCTCTTTCCAATCGTTCTCTGATATCTGGAATTTTGGTAGGAATCACTTCTCCTGCTAAATCAAAGGATTTGGATAGCGTAACAGATTCGACTCTTTGGGAAAGTACTTCTCTCGAACTGTTGTCGATTTTTGGAAGTTTTTCTTCCTTTTCTTTGTACGAACCAAAAACTGCAACCGTAAGAATACCTGCTAACGCAACAATGTATAGTGTCAACTTCTTTGTCATGAAATCTATTTTTGCTCAAAGTTAATCCATTTTCAACTTATTAAAGCGGTAATTCACTGAATCTTAACCTTTTGAAAAGTTGATATTACTATCTACCCAAAAGTGTGCGTACGGTGGCCTCTACGAGAGACACATCGCGAACGGTGGTTTGCTTCTCATCATAGCGGCATCCTTTATCGAAAGACACTGCGCGAACAGAGATTCAACCACAAAAAAAAGGCCGCCCCAAAGGGAACGGCCCATACAATTAACAGATTAATATAATCTCATAGAAAAACTCTTTATTTAATTAATTTCATTTTGGCAGATGCAGAATTAGTAGGCGTTTCGAGTTGATAGATATAGATACCTATTTGTTCGTTGTCCAAATTCAATTCTACTTCATTGTATCCTTGCGGATAATTGCCTTTGATGGTTTTGATGCTCTTTCCTAAAATATCAGTTACCGTTAAGGTTGCTTCGCTTGCAGTTGGCAAATCAAAACCAATTACCGTATTACCCATGAATGGGTTAGGTTGGTTTTGGTGTAAAGCAAATCCGTTGACAGATAATTTAGTTCCGAAATCAATTCCAACGTTTCTAAATTCGCCTTTGTGGGTATAAGCTTCTGCGGTAGTGTATTCAGAATCAATGGTAATCAGTTCACTCAATTTTCCACTATTTAAAGTTTTGAAAACGAGTTTGAAAGCAGTAGATTCTTTTACGTCCGTTTCGTTGTTTCTATTCCAACTTGCCGTTAAGATACCTTGGTCAATCATTGTTTGACCGAAGTTTCTTTGTGTTGCAGTTTGGTCCAGAATTTCAACTAACTCCAATGCTTTTGTATCAAAGTGAAGCGTAAATTGATATCCTATCATTGCGCTTAATTCTTTTGCATTGAAAGGAATTTCGACCTCTTCTCCTGCTTCAAATTGAATATCATTAACTTCAAATAAGAAGTTGTCATACTCAGTGCGGTCTTTAACTGTACCGCGTCTTTGTGGTTGAGCATCTCCATTTACATCACCGATTTTGACACCAATGAAGTTCGCCATTTCTCTACTCGTCAAGTTGTTGAAACTCTTCGTCTCAGGGAAGGCAGCACTAAATGGATTTGACGGATTATCAAATTGGAAATCTTTATCCACAAATCTCCATGACTGATTGTTAGGAAATTCGTTACTCACCCAAAGAATCACTTTTCTGATAGCAACCAAATCAAGGGTCGTAATTGAACCTGATTTATTGGCATCTGCCGCAATCAATTTGTAAGGTGAATCGAGCAACTCAACATTCAAGACATGTTTGCTAATCAACGCCAAATCAAAAGTTGAAACGCCATTTCTAATGTCATCGTTTTTGCGTGGTGCAACGGAGTAATCACCTCCACTCAAAATATTAACGATATTGTAAATTCCGTCGTCTTTTGTAGTTTGACTTAGACTTGCATCTCCGCTCAATTGTACTGTTATATCTTTGATACTTCTTCCTGATTCATCAGAAATTTCACCTCCGATACTTGCCATTTTAGAAACATCACAAGCATTGTTATTGTCTTGCACTTCGACGTAAGTCACACAGAAATCTGATTGGTTCACGCCATCATCTGATAACTCGGTTACCCAAAGTTGTACTGTTGCAATTCCAACATGATCGCAAGTCAGCAAAATTGTTTTATCAGTAGGAGCTGTCGTCATATAATCAGCTGCGTTGATGACGCCGTCAAAAATTCTATCTTCAACTACATTTGCAGTCACCTCAATATCATGACAATAATCAAAACTTGATGCGTCAAAATCACTTGCCCAAACTTCGACCATTCCTGATGGCATTAACTGTACACTCAATCCATTGTAACAAACTGGTGTCGGAGCTTTTGTATCAATAATTTCAAAGGTCACCTCTTCCCAACTTGTGTTTCCACAATCATCAGAAACGATAAATCGAGCCGTGTGTGTACCCAACGGATATCTTCCATCGATAACTGAACCTGTTCCTTGGTAATCTGCATTGGTGAACGTTTCACTAAAAGCACTCAATTGCCATGAAGCAGTGATTTGATCGGTACATTCTTCAGTAATGTCAAGGCTGATATTTACTGCTCCAGTACATGGATTTTCATCCAGATCTCCACCGTCAAAAACTACATCTCCGTCATAAGAAACTACCGGAGCTGTATTGTCAAATATTTTGACATGCTGCTCCCAAGTGTAGAATCCTGTAGAGGTGTAAAAAATCTGAGGATTACTTTCGAATGTTAGCGATGTTCCAGTTGAACAGTAAGTTCCTGAATCGATTCTTCCATCGCCGTTTCCGTCTCTGGATAATACGACTGGATTTGATATTCCATCATATTCACACCAGTTGATAACACTCCACGTGAAGAATTCTTTTTTACATTCTCCTCCATTTGTACCAGCGAAGAAGTCCGTTCTTTCTTTATTAACAGCGATTAAATCACAACCGTTTTCTTCGTAAGTTAATTCAGCAGGACTGTAATTTGCATTGCATTCACCTTCAAAATCTTCAGGGAAAGTAATACAGTAATCCACCACTGGCTGAATCATAATCACTTGACGGCAAGAACCTACACTTCCATTATCGGAACCATCAACCGTTCTGAAAGTACGTGTGATATTTCCAACGCCACAAAGGTCTAAATCAACTCTCGTGCTAACGTGTTCTACTTCATAAGAACAATTATCATAACCAGTTGCCTCGCCATAAAGATCATTCATCAAAGACTCATCTTGCCAATCTGTATTGTCTGCCACTTCACTACAAGTTGTCCAAACATCTTCTGGTGCAACACATACGGGTCTTGCTTTGTCTTCGATATTTACTTCTACGATACAGTCGTTGTATCGGTGGTTTAAATGAGTTGCGTCTCTAAAAGCAGGGTCACTTCTAAGATGTCTTGGAACATTGATATGCCCTAAGAAATCACCCGTTGTCGGCTGATTCGGGAATATGTTCGTCAGAATGGCACCTGGCCCTGGATTCACATCATAAACTCTTAATCGTACTTTTACAGTCGTTCCAATCTCTTCACAACAGAACTTAACTTTGTCATCAAAGAACTCAAAGAAACCAGGAACATTTGTCCCATTGCTGCTTCTGAAAGAGAAATTCTCCTCTACATAAGTATCAATATTTGCATTCGCACATGACTCGTTTACCTCTTTCAATACTTTGAAATAAACTGGTGAACAATTGTCATAACTTGCTGCATTGAATTCCTCTGCTGATATCGTAGTGATGCCATCTTCCACAGTGCTCAAAGAAACTTTTGTAATCTCTTGACAAATCGCCACTGGTGGTGTGTTGTCAATTACATCAATCTGAGCAGTTGCCGTAGTTGTGTTTCCACAGTAATCCGTTGCGATATAAGTCACTTCATGTGAACCCGCTTCGAGATAAGGTGCGCCAACTTCAAAACCAGTGATGTTTCCATCATTGTCATAAACTGGGATACCTTGTCCTGAAGGTGTTTGCAGTTCTAAGTTTGCAATCCCAGTACAATTATCTGTGACCGTTGGTACATCAATAATTCCACTTGAAGAACAAACTTGGTGTGCTCCACCTGTTGTTTGGTCAACTATAATTTCGTTTGAAAAATCAGGAGCGAAACTAATAACTGGTGCTTTTTTATCTAAAACTTTGATGATTTGTAAATCCGTCAAAACTTCACCTGTACACCAGTTGGTTACCGTCCATGTTCTCAATATTTTGAAGGTTGTGGAGGTACCTGTTCCTTCACATGCTTCTACAAGGTCATCTTTGAAAGCCACTGCAAATTTGCAAGTACCTGTTTCAAGACCCATTACATTTGGCACACCAGAACCGGTCAACTCTAAAATGTCCGCATCTTCCAAACCTTCGACTGGGCTGTTTGCCAAATCGTAAATTGGAACCTGAACAAAATCAGGATTATGTCCATTTGGATTAAGATCGCATCTTTCCAAATATGGGCAACCAACGTTTAATGAAAGATTGAACCCTCTTACATCTGTCTCACTTGTAGCTGTTCCACAAAGTGCATCTGTGTCAGTATTTGGATTGTCAACATTATCATCATAACGAGGATCTAATGTCACGTCCAAATCTTCATTATCTGTCCACCAACTCGTACCAGCTTGATATGGATCAACACCAGCAACATCGTCGCCTGTCAAGTTCGCATCACAATCCAATCTTGCCAAATCCATGGCTGCTGCATATTCTAATATCGCTGGGTGTAAACCTGTTGCTTCAACAATGCCTTGGTTGAAAGCATATTGCTCACATGTCCAAGTCACATCATCTGGGAAAGTAACAGGTGCTTGCAACACTCTAATCGTTTGTTGACAAACAGGAGAAACGTTTCCATAAATATCAGTTGCTTGGTAACTTTTGACAATAACGGTTTCGTTACATTCATCAATTTGAGTGTCTTCTGCAACCAATTGAATAACTGGATCTACATCACAATTGTCAGTTGCGAAAACGCCTCCAATTACTTCTAAGTCAGCAGTACAATCGACCACCGTATCTCTACCGCAAGTAATTTCTGGCGCCCATTTATCTTCGATGGTAATGCTTCCCCAACAAACGTTGCAATTCACAACGTGTGTAGATTTCACTGTTAATGTTTGACCAATATATCTACAATCAACCGTGTTTCCGATTGGCATATTGCCATCCATTATTTCAATATTGTAGTAACCACCAAGTGGTAAAGTGCCATCATTACATGGCGCATTCAGTCCTTCGTTGATGTGGTCACCGAGGATGATTGCCTGTCCGTTTCCATCCAAACTAACTTGGACATTATCATTGCATGCAGGGTGGCTGCTTGATTCCCAACAGTCTGTAACGGGTGTTGGGTCATTAGTACTGCCTGTATCTCCGATTACTCCTTGGTTAGTCGTAGATGGATCGAGCCCTGAGTCAGATAGATCGCGTTCTTTTGATTGTCCTCCATTGATTAGATCTGGCACTTCAACGCCACTATCATTGACTGCTCCTCCTTCAAGAGCTGCTTGAGCGAGTAATGCATTTGGTATAGCCTCTGGGTCAATTTCAATCGTGAAACGGTAACAGATTTTCTGACCTTTTTCCATTAGACCTGATGTGCCATCAAACATTTCAACATCATTTGCACCATCATAATTTGAATTTAAATTAGGAAGCGTAGTCGCTGTTGATTCAATAACTTCAGGTGCTTTTACTAAAGCAATAAAGCCATCACCTAACCTGTTTTGCTCATCAAAATCAAGTGTTACTTGTAAGTTGTTCAAATCTGTCACTTCAAATGCTTCGATACACATATCGTAGGTTGCATTGAAATGCCCACAAGTATTACTTTCTGCAAAATCTACTCCTTGGATTGCCAAGGCACTTCCCAATACTGGATCCATGATGAATCCAAAATCAAGATTAGAAGTTACTTGGTTGTCAGGAAAGTCGTTGATATTGGATATGTCATCTGCCATTCCATGCTCATTGGTTGGCGCATTATCTGCGAATCTTGAAACGGTAAATTCATCCATTAATCCACCACTATCCATCTCATTGTCAGAAGTGTGTTCTGGAATAGCTGGAATCATGTACTCTGGATATTTATCATACCCAATTCGATAGGTACCTTCAATCAAACCACAGAAATCAAACCTTCCGTCAATGCCGTCCTTGGTAGTTGTATTTTGATAATATTTGAAATCATCGCCTGTACCGTAAACTCCATCTAAACCTGGTGTTTGGAGATACATTTGAAAGTCATTCATACCATAATCACTTACCTCATTTTGGTCACCTTCTTTATCATGATCATACCAAACCCAGTTACCTGCGCATGCCACAGGAAACCAATAATCTTCTACCTCTCCGTCGAATGCAATACCATTGTAGTCTAATGCTCCCTCAGTACTCAGTCTGAATCTGAGGTGAACATCACCCCCTGTGAAAGTCGCGTCCTCTGGCACCAAAAATGGAATCAAACAAGTGATATCATGACCGTGTGGTAATTCTGGATTGGTCGTAACTTCCATCTTTGCTCCTTTTCCTAAATGGATTTTTGAGCCGCGTTTGAGTGCTCCTCCTTTTCTGTGTTCTGTTGGTGTGAAAAGAAATTCAACAGCATCTTTTTGGTCTTTTGCAAATTTTTCATTTCCACCAAAATCAATAAATGCGTTTAGAAAAGCTACGTCATCAGGAGAATTATATCGAACTTCCAACAATGCAGTATCTCCAGGAATCAAGGGCGTCAATAGTCGAATCCCGTCTTCATCTCCTCTGATTGGGTCTTTTTGACCAACTGTTCTCAACCCTGGATCCATGTTGTCACCACTTGTTGAGCGACCTTCTCCACCAGCAAAATCAGTATGCGCGTCAGATTCAATATCAACACTTGTACCCATGAATAATTCTGATTTTACAATATGCCTTGCTCCATCAGATTCTAAAAATGTTTCAAATCCATCTGGAATATCACCAAAATCAAACGCTAAAAATCCAAAGTCAATTGACAATAAATTTCTTTCATCTGGGAATGAAGTCCCGTTTGGATCTTCATTCATACCGTTCTCTCCAGCATACAAACCATCCGCAGTGTGTCCAATTGTAAACGGTACCACTAATGGATCACTATCTTGATCTTCTGAACCAATTCCTTCTTTAGCAGGGAACAATCCTTCTGGAAAAATTTCTACTTGATAGTCACCTTCTGGCAAACCGCAGAACTCCCAAGTTCCTTTTTGACCCAAAACATTGTCAGCCGTGTAAGTATTGTAAATCACGTCATCAGTTGTACCTAAAATAGCATCGCTACCCGGTGCAGTCAATTCGATTTTCAAACCATTATAACCTGCGTAATCTGGCTCGTTTTGAATACCATCATCGTTGTAATCCAACCATGCCAATGAGCCAACCTTGGCCATTGGGATATAGTAGTCTTCCACTTCTCCACCAATACCTTCGCCGTCGTAGCTCAAAAATCCAGCAGGACTCAAACGAACTCTAACATGCGTTTCTCCTCCTTCAAAAGTGGCATCTGCTGGCACTGTAAAGCAAAATTTAGTAAGCACATTTTCGCCAGCGGTAACCGTTCCGTTTGTGTTTGCGCCCATTGGAATGTTATTTACTTTCGTGAAATAAACAGACTCATTCGGGTCATTTTCAAAATCGCCATCACCATTGAAATCAATAAAAATATTTACGATTCCATCCGTTCCGATTGGCATGGTTGAGGTAATCTCAACGCAAGCCTCTTTGCCTGGAATCATCGGTGAAATCAATCTGAATCCATCTTCATCATCAGAGGTAGAAGTTCCTTCAAAGTAAGCAGAACCTGCTTGGTCATCACCGCCGATATTATCAAAACCTGCATCTGTATCCGTTACTGCATCGTAATCTGAATCAACGCAAGTACCTAAATACATGCCTTTGTTGATTACGTGATATGCACCACCTTTTGCAGTTGTTGATTTGAAATCATCTGGTAAATCACCAAAGTCAAACGCAACGATTCCGAAGTCAAATTCGAGATTGTCTTGGCTATCAGGGTATCCGTGATTTTGTCCAGGATTGTCCTCTGTTCCATTTTCGCCGACAGGCAAAGTAGAAATATCGTCTGGCAAAGTGAATTCAATCAATGGCGTGTTGCTATCATTATCAGCCACTCCTGTCGTGGTTTCTTTTGTTGTTACAAAACCATCAGGAACAGTTGGTTCAATTGAATAAGTTTCTCCACCTTGCAAACCGAGGAAACAGTATTTTCCTTTTACGCCATTTTCATCCGTAGCAGAAACGGTGGTATATTTAAAATCATCAGCGGTTCCGATTGTTTCATCAAAACCAGCCCATGTAAGTGTTATGGTTACGTTATTGTGCCCTTCTATTGTTGGCTCATCTTGTTGGCCGTTGTGGTTAGCATCGTACCAAACATAGTTCCCCACTTTCGCAAATGGAATCCAGTAATCTTCTACTTCTCCACCCACTGCAAATCCATCGTAATCCGATCCATCTTTACTCAATCGGAAACGAACGTGTGTCTCACCGCCATCGAAAGTCGCATCGGCTGGCACATCAAAACAGAAGACGTAATCTTTTGGTGCTTCTGATTCAGCAATTGGTGCACCTGTTGCATTTACGGCATCGGCATTTGATTTTGTGAAAACAATTTGCTCTGTTGGATCATTTATAAAGTCGCCATCGCCGTTGAAATCGATCCATGCGTTTAGCATAGCACCTCCAGCAGGAGCTTTGGCAGTTACTTTAATTTTTGCTTCAAAACCTGGGACTAACGGCGTAATAAATTCAACTCCGTCTTCGTCTGAAGTTCCCGTAAGATTTCCTTCTGTAAAGTTAGAAGATGTGTTGTCATCTCCTCCTGCGCCATCTGTTCCTGCCTGAGCTTCGTATGTTCCGTCTTGCTCGCTATCCACACCCTCACCAAGGTACATGCAAGGAATGATTGAATGGTGCGCACCCGTTTCTACATCTGCATCTTTGGTTGGGAAACCAGCAGGCAAATCACCATAATCAAAAGCGATGAATCCGAAATCGAATTGTAGATTGTCTTGTTTGTCTGGATAGTTGTGACCTGTTGGATTGTCCGTCATTCCATTTTCGCCTTCCGGCAAATTGAAATCTTCTGCAATCGTAAAGTCAACAGTTAATCCATCACTGTCATTATTTTCGTCACCCGTCATGTTAGATTGAGTTGGCTCAAATCCAGCAGGAATGGTTGGAATTTTTACGGTATAATCGCCCGGCACTGCCCCGAAGAAACAGTATTTTCCGTTTTCGCCGTCGATTTCTGAAGTGATTGTTGAGTAAGTTACATCATCTGCATTTCCTAAAATGCCATCTAATCCTTCCCACACTAATTGCACTTCTACGCCATTGAAACCATCATAAGTTGGCTCGTCTTGGTCGCCTTCAAATTCGTAATCTCTCCATACGAGGTTTCCGATTTTGGCGAAAGCCTCATAATAATCCTCGACCTCTCCACCAATCACTCTACCTGTTGGCTGCACTCCCGTTTCACAACTCAAACGGAATCGTGAGTGGGTTTCGCCGCCGTCGAAAGTTGCATCAGTTGGTACGTCGAAGCAGTAGTTCGCTGTCGTCACGCCATTTGCGACCAGCAAATCTGCGGAAGTTGAGCCACTATTTTTCCAAAGCAATTGCTCATTGGATTCAAAATTTCCGTTACC
>CALLVG010000038.1 GCA_938010715.1 uncultured Saprospiraceae bacterium | reverse complement strand
AAAAATGTACCGGCCAATCAGTTTATGAATTTGGAAGGTCGAAAAATTTCTACTTCAAAAAATTGGGCAGTTTGGGTGCATGAGTATGTGGAAGAGTTTGCAGGACGAGAGGATGAGTTGCGTTACAATATGATTAAAAATATGCCTGAGTCTCGCGATAGTGAATTTACGTGGAAGAATTTTCAGGAAACGAATAACAATGAACTGGTAAATAATCTCGCCAATTTTATCAATCGAGTGATTGTTTTAACGAACAAATACTACGATGGCGTGGTACCGGGTTTTGATGAGAATATCCACTTCATTGGAAGTAAAGATTCCAAAACTTCGTTTAATGAAACTGAGTTGTTGGATTTGCATGATAAAATTTTGGATGTCGTTTCAGCAATCAGCGCGTATGATTTTAGAAACGCAATGAATGAAGTGATGGTGATTTCAAGTTCAGGAAATCAATTGCTTCAATTCAACGAGCCATGGGCAAAACAAAAAACGGAACCAGAGCGCGTCAAAGCAGTGATGAATGTTGCGTTACAAATTGTCGCTGCCTTGAGTGTGGTTTGTCGTCCGTTTTTACCTTTTACTTCTGATAAATTGCAGGGTATGCTCAACTTACCTGCTATCAAAGATGATGGAGAATTGGCTGTTTTGTTAGAAAAATTAGCAGAAGGAAAACCGCTTTTGGAGGCAGGTCATCAGATTGGAAAACCTGTTCACTTGTTCACCAGAATTGCGGATGAAGTAATCGATCAACAAATTGAAAAATTAATGTCTTCAGCTCCTGCTGATGCGGCTGCGAATTTTGAACCCGTCAAAGAAACCACTTCGTTCGACGATTTTATGAAAATGGATCTGCGAACAGGCGTTATCTTGGAAGCAGAGAAAATGAAGAAGGCAGATAAGCTTTTGGTACTAAAAGTTGACCTTGGTTTTGAGACCAGAACAGTCGTGAGCGGTATCGCCAAATTTTTCAAACCAGAAGAAATTATCGGAAAAAGAGTAACCGTACTCGCCAACCTCGCACCAAGAAAACTCAGAGGCGTAGAATCTCAAGGCATGATTTTAATGGCAGAAGATGCGGATGGGAAGTTGGGTTTTGTGAGTCCTGATGAAGGATTTGGTGGTGGATTTGTGGTGAGGTAGGGTTGCCAGTCACTAAGGAACGAGAATAAAAATAAATGCCGATTTCTAATATCATAATCTATTGATTATCAGTGGCTTTTTGATTTTGATTTCTCATTTCAATTTGTTCCTAATAGACTTTTAGGAATGTTTCAAAAATAAATTTACATTCCTATGCTAATGAATATTGTGGAAAAAGTACGAATCACTGACTCAAAATCACCTGCTCAATCAGTCGATTATCTGCATCATTTTGTACATGTTTTGACTCCTCAAGTAAAATGGTACTTTTAAGAGAAGGAAATATTTTCTTCGCTCTTTTAAGCATTTTCTCACCTGGGAACATAAGGTCTTTTTTTGCTCCGATTAAAGTGATAGGCGTTGTGATGGATTGTGCTTCTTTGTTACTGATAACAGGGACGGGCGTAAAATCCATTTCAAAATGAAGAAAAACTTTGGAAAGATATTGAATCGCAAATTCGTCTCTTTTGGTAAATAATTCGTTTAGGAATTTCTCGACGTATTTTGCTTTTTGAGTGCGGATGTACATTTTCATGGGTATGAAAATTTTGAACAAGGCTTTCAGTGGATTTCCATTGACGATGTATGCGGGAGCAGATAAAAACACTTCTTTAATTTTAGATTCATCGTTTATCAATGTTTTCAAAATGATCAAACCACCCAACGAAAATCCAGCAAGTGTCACTTGCTCCAAAGCCAAAGCATCGATGATTTCATTCATCCATTTTCCGTAAGAATCGTCTTTCATGCTGAGTCTCGTCTCCGCACTTTTGTTGGGTTGCGAAAGCACATCCACCGCAAAGACTTGAAATTTTGAACTTAATGTTGGATAAGTTTCTAAAGCTATCGGCGCACAACCATTGGAGCCATGCACGGCAATCAATGGCGGATTCGAGGCGTTTCCAGTGATGATAATATTGGTTTTTCCGAAACTGGTATCGACAGTTTTATATCGAGAGTCGATGTTTAACTCGGAGAGCTTTTTATCGTAAAGATCTAAAATTTCCTTCTTCCCTGACTCTGATTTGAAGTATGATTTCATTGTTGAAAAACTAAGATGCTAAGTTAATTTGAGTGGGCTATTAATCTATGTCACGCCGTGTACCGTGTACCTTTCACCGTGTACCAAAAAAAAAACTTTAACCTTTATACCCAAACCCTTTCAGCAACCGCTCATTATCTCTCCAGCCTTCTTTTACTTTTACAAAAAGTTCTAAAAAGACCTTTGTATCGAGAAATTTCTCAATGGATTTTCGGGACTCAGTACCAAGCCGTTTGATGGCAATACCACCTTTACCGATGATGATAGATTTTTGTGTTTTGCGATTGGCGTAAATTACAGCTTCGATTCGGATGAGGTCTTCGCCGCTTTTCGTTTTTGTTTCTTTGAAACTTTCAACCATCACCTCACAGGAGTATGGTATCTCTTGGTGGTATTGTTGCAATAATTTTTCACGAATAATCT
>CALLVG010000037.1 GCA_938010715.1 uncultured Saprospiraceae bacterium | reverse complement strand
TTTCAAGATATTGCTTCTGTATTTGCTTGAAGTACTCACGTAAGCATTATAGCTAAGCTGTGCTTTTCCTGATTTTCCTTGTTTGGTTGTTACCAAAATAACACCATTTGCACCTCGTGAACCATAGATTGCCGCAGAAGCTGCATCTTTCAATACCTCCAAACTTTCAATATCGTTTGGATTAACTGTTGCTAAACTTCCTGAAATTGGGTAACCATCCACAACGATTAGTGGATTAGCATCACCTGAAATCGAAGAGTTAGCTCTAATTTGAATTTTTGGATCTGCACCTGGCGCACCATCTTGGTTTTGAATCAAGACCCCTGCCAGCTTACCAGCCAAGGCATCATCTACCCGATTCACCTGAAGTGCTGCAACATCTCCCCCATCTATTTGGGCGATTGCTCCAGTGTTGTGTGACTTTTTACGCGTACCATAACCGACTACGACTACTTCATCGAGTAATGCTGAGTCGGCATTCATTGTGATATTCAAAACAGATTGAGCACCGACGACAACTTCTTGTTCAGCCATACCCGTATAACTGATAATTAGAACATCACCTTCATTGGCATTAATAGAAAAATTACCATCAAGATCGGTAACTGTTCCATTTGTTGTTCCTTTTACCAAAATTGCAGCTCCAATTAAAGGTAACCCATCATCTGCTGAAGTGATAGTTCCTGTGATATTTTTTACCACAATCTCATGAGCAGCAGGAGCGTTGTAATCTGCTGCCAAAATAATTTGACAGGTAAAAAATTGAAAAACTCCTAATAATATGCTTAGTTTGCATATTGAGTTTTTGAGTAGTAAAACGTTGTTTTGCATAATTTAAAAATTTAAAACAATTTTCAATTTCGTTTTTTAAACATTTTGAAGAAGGTACTTAAAAGCAAAGCTCTCTAAGGTCTTGGTGTAACACCAGAACAATTTTTGACACTTACCTACATTTTCGACGATTTCAGTAAGTGGAAATACCTTTAGAAAAGACTAAGTTTTTTTTACCAAGATTTGGATTAGCGTTTAGCTAATCCATTTTTTTTATGGAGAAAGATTGAATTTTAGCATAGGCGTTTTTAATTTTATTTGTGAGAGAAAAATATTAAGCTTTGAAATTCTACTTGCGTATAGTAAGAAGATTACTGTTTTGATTGACTGAATTCTACAACATCTTTTAAGTGATTAAGCATGGCTCTTCCTGCCGCTTTCCCATCTTGATTTACAATGTGTTGTAAAATAGCCCGATGCTCTTCTGATGCCTTAATAAAACGAGCATCTGTACAAACTTTCAATTCGACAAAACTATTCACGATATCAGGTGTAATAATCAGCATCAATGAATTTAGCACTGAATTTTTGCTTGCTTCTGCAATTTTTAAGTGAAACAACAAATCTTCTTCTACGGCTGATTCTCCATTTCTCACTTTCTTTTCGTAGGCTTCCAGTGCACTTTGGATTGCAATAATGTCCTCTGGCGTTCTTCGCTCAGCGGCCAGTTTTGCACTTTGCGTTTCCAAAATCACACGGGTTTCAACCAACGAAGCAAAATCACTTTTTTCTAATTTTAATACATCAGTTATTAATCCTTCCAATGCAGTAATTCCCAGACCTGCCACGACTGTCCCGCTTTGAGGCATTGTTTTTAAAATACCATAAAATTCAAGTTTCTTAATAGCATCACGCACATTGGTTCGCCCTACTCCGAAAACTTCTGATAATTTTCGCTCTGGTGGCAATTTATCACCTGGAGACAGTTGACCAGAAGTGATCAACTCTCTTATCTGCCGAATAATTTTATCAACTGGTGATTCGACCCTTATTTCGCTGAAATTTTCTAACATATCCGCTAGTTATTTTAGATCCTATGGTTCAATTAAAATTGGTCAACCAATTAATTGGTTGACCAAATGTAGTAATAAAATTGAAATTGGCAAATTTTAGGGATATTGTATTTCTGAATCCAAACTATTTTTTTTTAAAACTCCTCCAATCCTTCCGACAAATAATTCTTCAAAGGCGTTTCCATCATTTTCCCAGAAGTGGCGAGCAATTCAATATACTTTTCAAAAATATCCAACTCTGTTTTTTGAATAAGGAATTGCTTTTTGAGAATACGCTCTTTTATTTTTAATAAAACGGTAGGATTGACGATTCCTTTTTGAAGGAGCTTTTCTGGCGCGTAATTTTGTTGGTAAGTATTCAATTGACTTTTCATCAAATCCCATTTCTCAAATAGGAATTCGAGTTCATTTTTTATTGTTGTTTGTTCTGATTGCAACTCTAATTTATCTCGCTTGACTTCGGTAGCAGATTCGAGTGCTTCCATTTCCAATTCTTTTATTTTCAGTGTCGCAGCTGTTTTGGTTGGAATTTGAATTCCCGCACCAATTGAGAAGCGTTCTTTTAACAGATCACGTGGATTGTCTCCGTATCTTACTTGCAAAAAGTTTAATAAACTTTTCTTTTGCGCTCGTTCCAACTGAGCTTCTTGTTGCGATAGATTCGTCCTCATTTCACCTCGAATAATAGAAGGATGAAAATCAATCGAAGATTCATCTATCAAAGCAATTTGTGCTTTTATTTTTTCAACAGAAATAAAATTTGACCAATCAATTTCAGCAGCGGGTTGTTGGAGCCAACTTTCAATTTTTCTGTTGGTTTTTGTTTTTAATTGTTCTAACTCTAAAACAGAAAGTGCCTCGTCTTGCAATTCTTCTTCCATATCAATCAGTCTTGACAAATCGTCATTGAGTCCCAATTGCAATTGGTTTTCAACTACTGTTTTTTGATCTTCCAATATTAAAATCAAATCAGAAGAAAGCACGCGAAAAGACTTTGCGAACTTCGCTGCCACCAATAATGTATATCGATCTTCGAGCGCAGAAAATAATCTCAACTTTGTTTCTGAATCTGCAATTTGAAGGGTAGCGTTGTACAATTTCTTTTGTTCTTCGCGTTCTGCAATTGAGTGATGTGACATTCTTATCGCATACTCTTGCCGACGAATATCAAATTCATTAAACTCCGTTCTAAACTCCAATTTATCAACAAAAGGCAATTTCTGTGGACGATCCTCAAGACTGGTTTTGAGTTGATTTTCTAATAAAAAAATACCATCCATTTTGGCGGAAGCCAATACAGTTGTCGAATTAATTTGTGCCTGAACAAAAGTCCAACTCATCAAAAAGACCAACAAAAAAGTAGATAAACGAAGAAATATATTCATTAGAATCTTAATCAAAAGAATGAAGCAGAAGGAGGAGCCAACCGTTCCATGTTCACTCTCACTTTTTCTCCTTGCATAAATTTATTGGTGGCGGGTATTTGTAGTTGCACTTCCCTACCCCATGACTTCATGGTAGGCATTTTTCGCAATCGCTCTGGCAATGCGGTAATACGTGTTCCTAAGCCGATGACGATGCCCTCCAATTCGTATCCAAGATTATTGATTGAAAGAATATTGAGTGTATCCCCCATTGAGATCTCAGCCAATTGTCCATCACCAATATAGGTCGTCACCACATTGGGACGTTCGCCATAGATTTTCATAATCGAAGTATAGGAATCAACATTTTCACCTTCCAAAAAATTCAAGGTTCCAACGATGCCTGAAAACGGTGCGTACAAATTGAGTGCATTTTCTTGCTCTTTGATCAAATCCAATTCACCTCTCAATTTTTTGATACGCACATCGACCAAACCTGCGTCGGCAGTCATTCCTTTTTTTCTACTTTGAATTTGTAATTCAATCGCGCCCAATTCTTTATCCATTTCAGATTTTAAGGCGTTGATTTTGGCTTCAACTGGATTTGGAATACTATTCACCTCCAAAGTTTTCAAACCTTCTAAAACCTTCTGTTGAGCAGAAAATTGATTCTGCAATAGATTGATGCGATTATTGTATTCTGTAATGAGCAATTCGCGTTGCGCTTTGAGTTTTTCGACATCGGAGTCTGTTCCCAATCGACCGATTCCTTTTTTGGCAGAAAGCTCTTTCAACTCATAGTTGATGTCGTTCATTTTGATGGGCAAATCTGTTCGATGGAACTTGGCGAGTAGCTGGCCTTTCTCAATTTTCTGCCCGACAACCACATTCATTTCTTTGACTACGACAGGGTATTCTAAATTGATAGAACGGATTTGATTTTCGGCAATACCATAAAACTCCTGCGGATGGCTGGTTATATGTTTAGTGATTGGTAAAAATAACACCACTCCTAAAATCAACAGAAGATAAATAATATTAAAGCGCATAGAATTAATATTCTACTGAAGCATGTCTGAGCGAGAAACGAACTTGCTCCACATTTTCAACTTCATTTATTTTTTCAATAAATTCTTTTTGACCGATTTTATTTTTCAAAACGACACTTACTTCATATTCCATTATTTGGAATACTAAAGGTTTTTCGCCCTCTGGCATTTTTGTTTTTTTATTTGAAATTTGAATTCTTTGAATCGCTAATTTTCTACAATATGGTTTAAGCATTTTGCGCACCCCATCGTCACTTAACGAAGACTCAAGCGGCATGTAGAATTTGACATTTCCAATCAAATTTTCAACTTCACTAAATGGAGACAGTCTCAATAAAAATGCGACCAAACAAAAAGTCAACGTTCCGACCACTGCGATATTAAAACCATAAACCCCACAACTAATTCCAACTGCCAAAGAAGCAAACATAAACATCATGTTGCGCGGGTGGCGTAGCGTTGTTCTAAAACGAATAATCGCCAATGCGCCCAACATTCCCAAGCCACGTGCGAGACTATCTCCTATGGCCTGCATCACTGTCGCAGAGACAATTGAAGCTAATACTAAGGCCTGCAAGTAATTTTTTGAAACGGATAAATCACGAGTGGTCTTTTCGTAAGTAAATGCCAACAACGACGAAAGCAAAAATGCCAAGAGCATTGTGTAAATGACGGTAGAAATCGTCGGGTTATCTGTATTCGCTTGTAGAAGAGAAAAATCCAATTTGCTTATTAATGGTTGTGATTAAAAATCGTCTTGTATCAGTGGAACGAAATTCTAATATCCCTCGGTTGGGTGCTTAGGTAAATAATTTATGGGAAGGTTGCATGCTACATCAAAAAAGTAACTGCAAAACAAATCACGGTGACGATTAGCCCAAACATAAAAATATTGTAACAGTGACTCAAATACTTGTATTTCTTAGCCAAAACAATCCCTAAGTAATATATATCACGGGTCATTGTTCCGTATAAATAGTCCTCATCTTTTATCATTTCCTTGACGCCCCAATCATAATCTTTCAATGGCATTTTATAAAAATTACCAAAAAACAAAAGATTACCTTTTTTATTTTTGATATCTTCTGTGGTGACTTTTCCTTCGGTAACTTTAGGCCTTGTGGCCAAAAAAGCATAGAACATCGACACCAAACAAACGAACAACAGCACCAAGGTTGGAATAATTAATTTGGGCGTATCTCCCATTTGCGGGACTAAAGAGGAAATCACAATTGAGATGATAATCGCATTGATACTCAACATGATATTTGCCTTGTTGTCAGCAATGGCACTCAGGCTCACATGCGTTCGATAAGTGGTTCTGTACATCGTCTCTACGCCTCTACCCAATCTCAATTCTTTCAATGCATTATCTGAACCGCCAGCCGATTTATTTTTAAATTTTTCTTGTTTCTTTTTGCGATCCAAATCGCTTTTCGCCAAAGCTTCCATTGATTCAAACTCAGTTGGGTTCAATCGAAGTTTTTGTTTTATCAATTGGCGAATATGCTTGTGTTTTCTTTTGTCATAAAGTTCTGAAGCAAAATCGGTATGAAATCGATGATTGGTCATAAAATCAATCTCAAAATCAATCCACTCTTGCTCTGACATAATGATGGTATTTACCATCATCAACTCTTGCCTAAGTCTCCCGCATCGATCCCAATATGATTTTCTACCCAAATGACTCATGTCTGAGTCCGCCATGATTTCTTCCAAAAGAGAATTGGTGGTCTGTGGCATCTTGGTTGCCATGATGCATCCACAAAGAAGATCTAATTCCTCCTTAGTAAAATCAAACTTTGAAAGGAACTGTCGAGCAAGTTCACAACTCCGTGCTTCGTGTCCGTCTGGCCCTCCATTGGAATATCCAGTATCATGAAACCAAGCCGCGATAAGTAAAATTTCGACTTCTCGTTCATTCAAATCATATCCTTGACAGATCTCATGAGCAGAAGTAACCACTTCAAGGGTATGCGAAATATCATGAAAAACATACTCCGCCCCAACATTCTTTTGAATGTAGTCTTTGACGTATTCTGCAGTTGCCGTGAGTGCTGGAGTAGTTGGTAAATCCATATGGTATTTATAAGAACGCGAAATTATAATTTTTTCTGGCTCTTACTAAATAATTAGGTGCAAATAAAAGTTAGTAGAGAGGATTCATGAATCCTCTCTACTAATTGATTTTTTTAAGGAAACAGAATTAATAATTACTTCTTCCTTTCTTAATCACTCGGCGACATTTCTTTTCGGTATTACCGAAAACCAAATTACCACTCAACCCTACATGAATTGAATGATAGTTTCCAGCATTCAAAACCTCGCCATCCAAAACATGGTCAACCATGTTGAGTTGGTAGCCAATTTCCCAATGTAACTGCGCATAGATTGGAGCAGAAATTCCTAAATAAAAATTGTAGCCTAACTTCCTATCATATTCTGTAGTACCTTGCTTATTGTCCGTTCCTTCTCCCAAGTATGAATTGATTTTTGGGTTGTAATAACCAGCACCGACACTACCTATTAATCCAAAACGATAAGCAGGCAAGGTGGAAAGATTCCCTCTTAAGAATGCGCCATAAAAGGTTTCTTCGAAATCATAAGTTACTAAATCTACTCCAGCTGCTCCTAACTGATAAGTTGGGTTGGTGATGTGCTGACGATAGTCGATTCCAATCTGAACATGCTCATGCCCACCCGCAATTTTAAACCCAATCGGAATGTATCCTTTGGATTCGTTGTAAGTCATGCCATTATAAGCCGTTAGGTTGTAGCCAGAGTACGCTTCAAAAAATAATTGTTGGCCATACGCAGTCATTCCCGCAAGCATGATTGCTAAAATTAGAGTAATTTGTTTCATAAAATTTGGTGTATGGTTGATAAAGATGTAGAGGTATTTTTTTTGGAAATCAGTAGAGAGGATTCATAAATCCTCTCTATCAATATCGCGAAATAACGATTTCTATTTATTGATCATCAATTTCTCAGTGGCGATTTGTTGTCCTTTCGCATTTTTCAAAGTAAAGAAATAAGTGCCGCTTGTAAAATTGTCAAATTGATAATTGAATTGATTATCAGATTGGAATGACTCATTTTTCAGAATTTTTCCATTCAAATCATAAACAACCAGTTGATAATCGCCGATTGGCAAATCCGAGATTTCAACCATAACTGGCCCATTTGATGGATTTGGAGAAACCGTAAATTCAAATGCTTGCTCCTCAACGAAATGCGTTCCAACCGTGATAACTCCCATGTCTTTAAATTCAACTGACTCCACTTCCGATTCATCGTTGGACATCGTTACGGTTGCGATTGGTTCTTTCGCATCATTACTAATATACTGATAAGTTATCGTTGTATCTCCACCACCAAAACCAATCAATCCACTAATATCTGACCAGCCGATAAACGGTAGTTTCACTTCAATAACAGTATTGCTCATCGCAACCCTTTTTTCTCTTATCACATCAAAACTTCCCCCAGGAATCATGACAGTTCCCCAAGCATCAATGACATCTTCTCTTTCGTTTGAAATACCAACACCGATAGAATCAAAAGGAAAAGGAGATTGAGACAAAAGAGAATCGGCAATTGCATCTGGCAAATCATCGATTGAAACTCTCGCAAGTGTGGATGTTGATGTACTAAAACGCTCCCCTTCTTGGTAGGACATTGCTCGTCTTTCGACAAATGGATCGGTATAAACCAAATTGGAACCAAAGCCCAATCCGACAAAATCAATGCCACCAAATCCTAAAAAGGAAAACGTTGTAGCACTCGATTGATAAAAAGATTCTCCCTCACCTAAACCTAATGATAGGTAAGTGGTAGCGTTTACAAAAAGAGAATCAAATTCAGCACCAGCTAAATCTAAGAACTCCTCTTCGCTTGAAGATTGAGCTGTCAAATTGCTAAAATTCCAAGTTTGAGCTGCTCCTGAGCCACCAATAAAATCACCCGCTGGACGCGCAGCAGTCAATGTTTTCAAAACATCACCGGGTGCTGGAAAAGAAGCACTGGTAATTACAGTTTGACCAATGAGGCCAATATTTAATAATAAAACAATAAATAATGTAATTGCTATACGCATAGTCGTTTATGTTATTTTTTTTTGGAATAATTTGGAAATCAAATCAATGGATCAAACACCCATTCTGTACTAATTCCTACCCAAAAGTAATTGAAGAAAACTAAATAAGCGAAAAATTAACAAGTCTTAGCTTTTGGCTGACTGAAGGATTTCTTCTTCTGTTTGAATCGTAACCGTCCTTAAAACAAAAAATCCGAGTATAAAAAAGATGGCTAAAAACAGGACACTGTTGCGCATACTACCTGTCAATTGATTAATTAACCCAAAACCTAAAGTACCACAAACCACCCCAATTTTATCTGTAACTTCATAAAAACTAAACCATGAAGCAGTGTCCGCTGTATTTTTTGGAAGCAGTTTGGAATAGGTCGATCTTGAGAGCGATTGCACCCCTCCCATTACTAATCCAACACCCGCAGCGGTAGCATAAAAACCAGTCGGTGTTTGCACAAAATAAGCACAGACACATACCGCCACCCATATTCCTAAAATAATAGAAAGCGAGAGTTTATTTCCTTTCTTTTTTGAAAGTTTGGAAAACAAAATTGCACCAACAATTCCGACCAATTGCAAAATCAATATCAAAATAATCAACTCAGTCGTTTCGAATTTCATCTCTTCCTCTGCAAAAATGGCTGCCAAAAAAATGACTGTTTGAGCAGCAGCATTATAGAGGAAAAAGGCCAGTAAAAAGCGACGTGTTTGCGTTCTTGATTTTAATTTATTTAAAACAGAGAGAACCTCTTGAATTCCTTTTTTTGCAAAGCCAGTCATATTTGAATTTTTCTTATCCGCAGGCAATCGTCCAAATGGAATCTGAGCAAAACTAATCCACCAAACACCTACCATCACAAAAGCAATACGAACTGCTGTATTCTCCTCAAGGCCCAATGCTTCATGATTCATGATGATGGCTAAATTGGCAATCAAGAGTAGTACGCTGCCCACATAACCGTAAGAAAATCCCTTTGCGCTAATTCGATCATATTGATCTTCTGTAGCAATGAGAGGCAAGTATGAATTATAAAATATCTGTCCACCTGTAAACCCAATTGTAGCCAAAATAAAAGCAAGAATTCCGATTTCCAATTGAGCTTCGGATTGAAAAAACCAAAGTGCAATACATGCTATTGAACCAAGCGTGGTGAAGAATTTTAGAAAAACCTTTTTTCGACCTCCAAAATCTGCAATCCCAGAGAGAATAGGCCCCGAAAGTGCAATAATTAAATACGCGGCCGTAATCGCAAAGGAGTAAAGTGCCGAACTTTTGAAGTCGATACCAAGAAAGGAAACATCATCTGAGGTTATGGCTGAATAATAACCCGGAAAAATAGCCGCCGTAATCACCAACGCATAAGAAGAATTGGCCCAGTCAAACAATGCCCAAGCATTGATAGTTCTTTTGTTGTTTAAAGCGGTCTTTTCCATCGAAACTTGTTTGGGGCAAGATATACATGTTTTTAAGGAAAATCGGTTTTTTCGTTAATAATTATACCTTTATCACCAACAAACACAAGCCATTATGAAACTGACCAAATACTTGATTCCTATTATTTTTCTTACATTTTCATGTAAAAGCGCTTTCGATTATGATGCTATGGCAATCGAGATGTGCCAATGTTTAGAGCCGATGTCTGAGGTTTCGGAACAAATAGAACTTGCGACTGAGAGAACAGATACGCTCTTGATGCGCCAACTCATTCAAAGAATAGAAATCGTAGCCGCTGAAAGTGATAGTTGCGCCAATAAGCTTTTTGAAAAATATGGAGACATTAGCGCAGAAAATGAAGAAAAAGCACAAAATGCGCTCGTCAAAGCATGTCCAAACATTATGAATAAAATGAATTAGTAAAATTGAAATAATAAAGTTTCGAAATTGAAGTGCGTTATTTTTTCATTAGACGAGGCAAAAAACGCAGACAATGCCTAAGCATTGGTGAGTATTTTTAACGCGTGTCCCGATTTTAATCGGGGAAGTATAATGGA
>CALLVG010000036.1 GCA_938010715.1 uncultured Saprospiraceae bacterium | reverse complement strand
AACAACCGTTGGGAAATTACCATCAGGAATCATTTGTTCCTCCACCGTAATCACATTTTCAAAACCAAATTTTTTCAAAATTGGTGGAACACTCACAGCACCCGTTCCATGTATCGGAGAGAAAACAACTTTCAAATCTTTTTGACGCTGAATCGCTTCTTTTGAAATTGACAACTTCGCCAATTCATCATAATATTTATCATCAACCGCCTCGCCAATCATTTCGATATTAAAATCTTTTTTCTCAAAATTGATATCTGTAATAGAATCAATTTTTCTAACCTCTGCCAAAACTGCAATGTCCTCTGGCGAAACCAATTGACCACCATCATAGCCGTAAGCCTTGTAACCATTGTACTCTTTCGGATTGTGAGAAGCCGTCAACATCACGCCACCATGACAGCCAAAATGACGAATCGCAAATGACAACTCAGGCGTTGGTCGCATACCATCAAAAAGGTAAACATAAATACCATTCGCAGAAAAAATCTCTGCCGTCATGCGTGCAAAAAGCGCAGAGTTGTTTCGGCTATCATGGGCGATAGCAACTTTTATTTTCTGACCAGCGTAAGTTTTATTTAAGTAATTGCTAAATCCTTGGGTGGCAGTTCCCAAAGTATATTTATTGACGCGGTTGGAACCTGCACCCATTTTGCCACGAAGGCCTCCGGTACCAAATTCCAAATCTTTATAAAAGGCATCAGTCAGGGCAGTCGTATCGCCATTGTCAACTAATGCTTGAATTTCTGCTTTGGTGGAAGCATCGTATGCTCCATTCAACCACTCATTTACTTTTTTTTGAACAGTTGCATCTAATGTTAGTGTGGACATCCTTGTATTTTTATATTCAGTTTGAATTAACGTTATAGACGTTAAATTCTAAAAATGTATCTTTCTTATAAGTCTATTGAAAAACGAGAATGCAAAAGTATTTGTTTCTTGGGAAAGTTGCTGTGTTAATTATCGTACCGTCGAATCAAATTCGACGGGTGGTTTTATTACCTCATTCATTGTTTTCTATTGGCTGCGGATAAACTAAGTGTATTCTTTCGTCGAATCGAGGTTCGACGATACGAATCACCCCTTCACAATCCCCTTCAACATAGGAACAAATCGAAACTGATTCAACACCTCATCCGAAAATTCTGTTTCAGAAATACGAGTGATTTTATGCATTTGTTGGGAAGGTGATCCAACTGGGACAACGAGAATGCCACCAATCTTTAATTGAGTTTTAAGTGCTTCAGGAATCGTTTCTGCTCCAGCGGTGACAATGATTTTATCAAAAGGAGCAAACTCACGTAACCCTTTCCAACCATCACCCAATCGGCAGCGGACGTTTTGCAGGTTTAAATTTTTTAAAATAGTTTTTGCTTTTTGGTGCAAAGACTCATGACGTTCGATGGTAAAAACACGTGCATTGAGCATCGCTAAAACTGCAGCCTGATAACCTGAGCCCGTTCCAATTTCTAAAACCTTTTCACGAGGTTTGATGTCCAACAATTGCGTTTGATACGCCACCGTAAATGGCTGAGAAATCGTTTGCTGCGATCCAATCTGGAAAGGTTTGTCTTCATAAGCCATTTCTTCAAATGCTTTATCGAGAAAGAAATGACGCGGCAATGCTTCCATTGCTGATAGGATGCGTTCGTCCTTTATCCCTTTCGCGGCAAGCGAATCAATAAGTTTACGACGCATGCCCTTATGACGATAAGTATCAGAAGGAAGTTGATTGGAAAATTTAAGCTGCATTAAAAGTAATTTCGAAAATTAGACAATTGATTTTGATGCGTATTTCATTTGTCTCAAAAAACTAACGGTGACGGAGCTACGCCCCTTTTCTTCTTAGTTTTAAATCTCTTTTTTACAAACAGTTTCGGAGCTAACGCCCCTTTGGTGATTTAAAAAATGTGAAGCGTAAATGGTTTTATACATTTCTTAAAGCCTGTTAGGGCTGACACCGTTTGTAGAAAAGGATGATTAAAACATGCTCCTAAAGGAGCGTAGCTTCGTCACCGTTAAATTCCATTTTTCAAAGATATTGGCAAATAAAACACACCCATTTTATTGTCTCTCGTCTGCTTGCTGGATATTCTTTTGTAGTTGCCCGCAATATTCAAATAATTGAATGAAGAATGAAAACTATTCCAAACACTTTTTAAAAATGGTTGTTTCGGAGGTAAATCAATTAAAAAATATGAACACATTAAAAGCAGGAGATAAAGCTCCCGATTTCACAGCAACAATCGAAACTGGCGAATCTATTTCCTTGAAAGATTATAGAGGCAAGAAAGTCGTCGTTTATTTTTATCCAAGAGATAATACTCCAACCTGTACTGTCGAGGCATGTAATATTAGAGATGGCTACAGTGAGTTGAAAGGTCATAACATTGAAGTTTTCGGCGTAAGCCCTGACTCTGAGAAAAAACACGTGAATTTTATTACAAAATTCGAATTACCCTTCCACCTCATTGCTGATACCGAAAAAGAATTAGCAAATGCCTTTGGCGTTTGGGGACCTAAAAAATTCATGGGAAAAGTATCGGATGGTATCCATCGAACTACTTTTATTATTGATGAAAAAGGCGTGATTGAGCAGGTTATTAGTAAAGTGAAATCAAAAATTCACACCCAACAGATATTAGAGGCACTTGGATTAGAGCGTGTATAGCCTTTTATAAAAAGCTGCAAATAATTGCGTTTCAAACCTGATTTTGCCAAAAAGATTTTCAATAGCGATGCTATTAAAAATCTTTTTGGCTTCCTCAGAACTGAAACGCAATCATTTTCGCTTCTTTTCTAAAAAACTATACACACTCTTAGAGAAAATAGTATAAAGTATTGACCTTTGCCAACTGTTAGAATTGAAGATGAGTTATCTTAGTTTTTTCAGAATTGATTGTTGAGATTGTTTGATTGCTGAATTGTTGGCAAAAACAATCAAACAATCTTAACAATTAAACAATCAATCTAAGCAGATGACGAAGTTGACACCTCCAAAAATAAAAGAGGTATCCAATTTAAAATTACACCAACCAATTATCTCTCAATTAGATAATGGAATTCCAGTTTATGATACGCGAATTGGAGATCAAGAAGTGATTAAATTGGAATTGATTTTTGATAACGGTCGCCCATACGAAAACAAGCGATTGGTAGGCCGTATCACCAACCGTCTGCTCAAAGAAGGCACTCGAAAATATTCCAGTAAGAAAATAGCAGAGACGTTCGATTACTATGGCGCAACCCTTCAAGTGCCCGTCAATCTCGACCACTCCCGAGTGATTATTTATAGTTTGAAAAAGCATTTTGATAGACTGCTTCCGCTTTTAAAAGAATTGGTTTCTGCTCCAACGTTTCCAGAAGAAGAATTGGTGAATTTGATCAATCGTAGCAAACAACGATTGGCGATAGATTTGAGTAAAAATGATACCGTTGCTTATCGCTTGGTAACGGAGAAAATTTTTGGTGAAAACCATTATTACGGATACAACAGTGATATCAAAACATTTGATGCAGTGACGCGAGAAGATTTGGTCAATCACTTCAATAATTTTTACGGGAGTTCCAATTGCAAAATTTTCATCAGCGGAAAAACAGATGATTCGATTTTAAAAAAACTAAATAAAACGGTTGGTAAAATTCTAACGCCAATCTCTGAAAATAGAAATCCAACCCCTACTATTCCTAAAGCCAAGAAACGAGTTAAAATAAAAACAAAAGAAACGGTTCAAACCGCTATTCGAGTGGGTTGTCATTTATTCAATCGTCAACATCCTGATTATTTACCGATGTCAGTTTTGAATACTGTTTTTGGCGGATACTTTGGTTCTCGTCTCATGTCCACGATTCGTGAAGAAAAGGGGTACACTTACAACATTTACAGTATGGTTGATACCATGCGTTACGACGGCTGTTTTTATATCGGAACAGAGGTTGGAAATGAATTTGTAGAACCAACTTTCAAGGGGATTTACGAGGAGATGGATAAACTTTGCAACAAACCCATTAAAGCTGATGAATTGAAAATGGTTCAGCGTTATCTACTTGGCAATATGTTGACCATGCTCGATGGCCCATTCAACACTTCTGACGTGATTCGTACCATCGTTACCAATGATTTACCATTTACCTATTTGGATGATTTGATTCGAACGGTCAAAAGCGTTTCTGCAAAAGATTTACAAGCACTCGCTCAAAAGTATTTTCAAAAAGAGAAGATGTGGGAAGTGGCAGTTGGGTAGTAGAGAAGATTCAAGAATCCTCTCTACCGAATCACGAAATTTTGAAATGCGCCCAACGATTTTAAGAGGAGAACTTTTAAACTAAAACCTTATCTTTGCACCTCCTTATGGCAGATAACCTGCAATTGTCAACCATAATTACCAATCATGAAAAAATTATACAATCGCATCAATGGCGATGAGTTAAAGCAGCGCATGCTCGAAAGTACAGAGCCACGCATGACCCTATCTTTTTATCAATACGCACACATTGCCGACCCAGATGATTTTCGAAATCAGTTATACCTGATGTTTGACGAGTTAGGCGTTTTTGGTCGTATTTATATCGCCAAAGAAGGCATCAACGGACAACTTTCCCTTCCTTCCAAAAATTATGAAGTTTTTAAAGAAAAGGTTTATTCCATTTCTTTTTTGGAAGGCATCCGCCTGAATATCGCTGTCGATGATGATGGAAAGTCTTTTTATAAATTAAAAATAAAAGTACGGCCAAAAATCGTTGCGGATGGATTGGATGATGATTCATTTGATGTCACTGCGCGTGGTGTAGAATTGGATGCCAAAGCATTTAACGAATTGACCGATCAAGATGATACTGTGGTCGTTGATATGCGCAATCATTACGAAAGTGAGGTTGGACATTTCAAAGATGCGATTCGGCCAGATGTAGAGACTTTCCGTGATTCTTTGCCGATAGTGGAAAAGATGTTGAAGGAAGAAAAAAACAAAAATCTCATCATGTACTGCACTGGTGGTATTCGTTGCGAAAAGGCAAGTGCTTATTTCAAACATAAAGGTTTTGAGAATGTCTATATGGTTGAGGGCGGCATCATCGAATATACGCGCAAGGCAGAGGAGTTGGGTTTAGAAAATAAATTCATTGGCAAGAATTTCGTTTTTGATGAACGAATGGGTGAGCGCATCAGTGAAGATGTGATTGCTAAATGTCATCAATGTGGTAATGCCTGCGATACGCATGTGAACTGCGCAAACGATGCTTGCCATATCTTATTTATTCAGTGCGAAAAATGTGCGGATAAATTCACCAACTGTTGCTCGACCAAATGTTCCGATTTTTCAAAACTACCAGAAGAAGCGCAAAAAGAATTGCGAAAAACAATGGAGTTTAATGGCACCCATTTCAGTAAAGGCCGTTATAAGGCTTTTAATAAGAATGAGAATTTGATAATGGAATAATTTTTTTTAACCACAAAAGAATCAAAAGGCCACAAAAGAGCCACATAAAAGTTTATTTTAATCCTCTTTTGTGAATTCCTTTTGTCTTCTATTGTGCCTTTTGTGGTTCAAAAAATTCCCATTTAGTAAAGTTGAAATAATAAAGTTTCGAAGATGAAGTGAGTTATTTTTCTGTTAGGCGAGGCAAAAAACGCAGACAATGCCTTAGCATTGGCGAGGCTTTTTAACAAAGCATAACAGGAAAAGAACCGCTTCAAATCGAAATGTTATTTTTTCAACTTTACTTAGTAAGAAAAATAGATTTCTATCTTTTTAAAAATTGAGATTTAAATCTTCAAAATAAGAAATCACCCTCATGAGAATAATCTTACTGGTAATCACACTTGGCTTACCATTTTTAGCATTTTGCCAACCAAAAAATCTCAGTGCTTTTAAAACTGAAAATTCAATTTCCATTGATGGAAAAATGAATGAACCAGAGTGGCTTTCTGCTGCTGTGGCGGATGGTTTTATTGAAAATTCGCCGAACCCAGG
>CALLVG010000035.1 GCA_938010715.1 uncultured Saprospiraceae bacterium | reverse complement strand
CAGTCGTATTTAAAAGCCAATCTTCCAACGAAATTATTTTCCTTGGAAGAGTAGAATTTTATTAATAAAGGCAAAAACCTTCTCCACTTCGAATTTCGGTTAAGAAGCCACGTAGTGGCGGCTCCGTTTGTAGAAAACAATAAAACGCCGAATATATGAGCGTAGCTCCGGCACCGTTAAATTTCAAACAAACGGTGACGCCCCGCCGCGGCGGGGCTTAAAATCATTGGTCTAATCGTATTTCTACAAACGGTTTCGGAGCTAACGCTCCTTTATTCGTGAAAATCTGGGATAACCATGCTTTTGTTTATTTCGCCAACCTCGTCTTAGGATAAGTATTATACCAAGCAAACCAAAACATATTGTGCGATGGCAATCTCTCCAAAACGGTTCCATCCGGTGAGGTGAGTTTATCGTGGGCGATGTTCCATTCTTGATTTTGGTTATCCATTAGTATCCCTTTTTTATAAGAATTGAATTTTATGGAACTGGAATCATAAACCCTTGCGGCACCTGTTTTGTCAGCAATTACGATAAAACGCGTCGAACCAATACTTCCTCTGTACCACTTTTTCTTTTTGAGATATTTGATAGAAATAGCTAATGGATCTTTCTCATAGTCAGGTGTTCTGACAATTAAAACTTCTGCTTTGTTGGGTAAAGAGTGATTTGATTTTGGAACAGGAAACATCAAGTCATCGGTCTCAAAATAACTTTGATACGCAACTCCTTCCCCATAATCTCTTTTGTATCCTGTATCTAATGACAAAACTTTTGTATTCGGGTGCGTGGCTTTCCATTCTCCCCAGGTAGTCGTGACAATTGGTAACACATCCAATTCAATTCCTTTATCAAATAAAGGCCCTAAAACTGGTTTTCCCTCTATGGTATTCCATAAACTTTGAGTACTGGCATCGTACATCAATTTATTGGAACGATATAAAAAACCACTGGTTCCCAAATTGTAAGTAGTACCATTGTGTTCCGTGTCATAAGCGATGACTGTCCCACAAAGCGTACAGTAAACACCACAAATTAAGTCGTCGCCAAAGGTGTCAATAAACATTTCATGCCATGCCAATATCCTTTTGGGATAGGCTTTGGCAACGCCATTGATATAAGCACCAAAAACAATATCTGAATCGGCGAGATAATCCGCTTCACTTGCGTTCAATAATTTTGGATTGCGCAAAGGAGGGATACCATCTTGCTTCACACCACCCCAAACTACTTCTTCCAATCGAATAGAAGCTTGCTGGCTACGACCTTTAAAATATTTTGGAAATCTATCATCAATATGTTGATGAACGATTGCTTTGAATTCGAAATAATAAGGTTTAATATCAGGCTTCGTATCCCATAACCATCCCATCCATTCAAAAAATCCATAATGCTCTTGCTTTGTTTTCTTTCGCAATAAATCATTGATTTTATAGGATTGTTTTACGCTACTTCCAAATCGCTGAATTTCTACCAGGGGAGCAATCATCCCTTCCTCCCAATTTTTATCTAATATATTAAGTGCTTCTTCATCTATGTTTTTTTCGGCAACATACAGGAGCGATTTAAGATGGGTAATAATTTCTTCATCAGATAAAGAAGAAGATTGGGATTGAACAGCTACTACTTGCAAAAGCAAAATAAACGGAAGGATTGTGAATTTTTTCATATATCAAATCTACCACAATGTAGATTTTGGATTTATCCAGATTTTGACATTATTTTATTAGTAAACTGTTAATTTAGATGAGGAGTTGAGTTTTTTAGTCATGGCGCTTAGCGACATAAATATTGATAGAAAAAAATAGGAAAATTCGCGTGGCGCGTAGTGACACAAACAATTTAATATTTTCGTCGCTATGCGCCGATTGTACATTTTTAAAAATTCCTACCAATATTATAGTCGCTACGCGCCAAAAAAAATAAAAATGTAGAATAATCTGAATCGTTTACGTTTTCTATTTCTCAACCCCTGATTGGCACTATGAAATTATCATCAGGTAATAGACTTTCATCCAAGTTAAATAATAACCTAAAACTGCCGATTCAACTTAGGCTTCCTGTTATGAAGATCACCTTTTAAATAGTGGTCAACAACTTTATCATTATAGGTTTGATAAATGAGCTTTAAATGCTCAGGCCGCCAATCTCTATTGAGCCATAATCTGCCAGTTGTCCTTTGAGGGAATTTCTTTACATCATCCAGACTTTTTACGGCTTCAAAAACTTTTGGAAGTTCTTCTCCAAGGCTCATTACTGCTCTACAAGCCAAATCATGCAAACCATCACCTGAAACAAGTTCTGCGACACTTTGATGAACAATCGCTCCACCATCTACTTCTTGGGTGAGATTGTGCATAGTCATTCCCGTCATTTGTGGTTGAAGCATATAGCTGGGCCAAAAATGAGTGATGGTTCCTCTATACCACGGAGATAAGCCTCCATGAATATTCCACTTTTGCTTTTTAGCTGCATTCAGTGTTTCGTCCGTCAGGATGTGAACGCCGTAGGACATCAAAATGTCTGGGTTGATTTTTCTAATAAAAGCCTGCGTCTCGGGGCTATTTAAACTTTCTTTTGTAACATCGAAGGTCTCAACTTCAGGTAACTTGGCATCAGAAAAGAACTTTGATTCTGCCTCTTGCCTTTTTTGAAAATGATGAACGAATAATTCGCTTAACTCCGCCGAAAGTCCCTCAGGTGGCGACGGAACATGCGCCTCTCGTTTTTCAATTACCAACGCTGATAATACGCCTGCTTTTTCTAAACATCTGGCCATATACGCATGCCTCGGATGAGAACCCGTCATAAAAAGAACCTTCATATTGTCGCTAATTTTTTGTGGTAGCTAATTAAATTATTTGATTCAAGAACTTGGAGCGTTGGGATTAATTCATCCACTGTACATCCACAGGTTTTCGAAATATCAATGAGACTATTTTCGCCATCAGCCATATTCAATAAAATCATTCTTTTTTCAAGTTCAACTCTTCCGTCAACAATTCCATCAGCAGATTTGTCTCTTGTTTCTTCTGCATTTAGATTAGGATACAGGCCTCGTTTTCCCAATTGAGGTTCTCCAAAAGGTAGTAGATTAACAGGGTTTCCGCACACTTCCATATACTTTAGAATCTCTTCTATCGTGGTCGTACTTTCAATCAAAGTATCAATTCCCATGAATGCTTTATCATCTAAAGAATTGTGATAACCATTGTAGGTACTATAGGTCGTTCTCGAAATTTGCCCTACTGGTAAATTGAATCCTGGGGAACAAAATTGTCTTTCATCAGAACCTCTGACAGGTGTAAAAGGAAGTTTGTTAATGTCTAAACAAGTCTTTTTCCCTTGATAAGAAATAACTTTGTCAATAAGTCCTTCGCCCATTCGACTACTTTTATAATTCAGCACTTTTGTTGGACCACCAAGGCAAGTCAATACCAAACCTGATACTAAATTTTCCTTCATTTCTTTACCATGATGGTGTAAAAAACAAAGTGAGCCAATGGTTTCAGGGTTGATTAAAAAACGATAGGTAAACCTTCTTTTCCTCCAATTTTTGATTCGATTGTACAAAGCTAAAAGCACCAAAGGACCCGATAATTCATTGTTAGCCATTGAGGGATGGCATAAATAACTTGAGATTAATATTTCCTTATCCGTTTCTCCTTCTAACTTGCACTGTGCAAATGGAACGCCTCCATCCACAAATGCCGTATCAATTTTTGCATGGTAGAGACCTGGTTTTAGATTTTGCTTTTGCTCGTGCGTTAAACAAAATCCCCATTTCCTTTTGTAATAAGAAGTCACATAAGGAATAGCATTTGGAAGTTCTGGTATGGAAAAGAGGTGCGGTAATAATTCCTCAAGCGATAATTTTTGGTCAATAGGTTCAGAATAATTGAGCACATGCAAATTATTGATATTTGCATCACAAACAACTTCGCCATCAGGGCCAATTAGGGTTGCACTTTTAAAGTGCCACTCTTGGGGTACAACCCAATCGAATACTTTGCTGTTCGAAGGAGTTTTAGTTATTTCTAATGGCATTTGCTTAGCTAAGATTCCAATGGATTTTTCTATTCCTTCTCCACTTATGCTCCTCATTATAGGGAATAGCTCATCAAATAGGGAATCTAAAAGATCAAACTCTTTGTCGATTTTCATATTGGTTTTTTTGGTTATTTATTTGCGTTGTATCTTGTAGCACAAATGTATGAATTTGGTAATTCAAAATATATTGAATTAGCATATTAATTTATGGTCATTTAGTATAATATGAATATTTTGAAGGTGTTTTTTTACTTTTGAAAAGAGTTAAAAAAACTAAATAACTTCCTCCTTACATTACATAGATAAAAAATACCCGAAGTAGTTTCTTTTTTTAGAAATTGCATTTTCTCTAAAAATGTACCTTATTTTTATGATTCGCCCCTTGAGTCATTATTTCACATTATTCATTTTTAAAATCCGATCAAACGGTCATCAACCAAATCACTCACATGAAGAAATTTTATCTCCACCTATTTTCACTCCTTTTCGTTTTTAGCGCCAACGCACAACTTAATATGGAATTGGCCAGTCAAATTGACTATGCCCCCGTCGGATTAAATGATATTTGGGGATGGCATGATGACAATGGTAACGAATATGCCATTGTTGGACTTCAAACTGGTGTTTCGATTGTAAATGTAACTGACCCATATAATGCGCAAGAAATAACTTTTATACCTGGACCAAATTCAAATTGGAGAGATATCAAATCATGGAAAGACCATGTTTATGTTTCTAACGAAAGAGGAGAAGGAGTGACCGTAATTGATATGTCTCAATTGCCAATTTCAGCACCTTCCTATCAGTGGGAGCCAAATATTCCTGGTTTGGGGCAACTTTCATCAATCCATAATTTATTTGTTGATGAAAATGGAGTGATGTATTTGAGTGGTTCTAACCTCAACTCCGGAGGAGCAATTTACGTAGATGTCGATAACGATCCAAGTAGTCCTCAAGTAATAGGATGGGGGCCTTCTGTTTACAACCATGATATTTACGTGCGAGGAGATACGATGTATGCTTCCGAGATTTACAGAGGAGATTTGGCAATTTATGATATTCGTAATAAAATGAATGCCAATGAATTAGGTCGTCAAAGAACGCCATTCGGTTTTACCCACAATGCATGGCTTTCAGATAATGGAAAAGTTGTTTTTACAACCGATGAACGTGGAAATGCGCCTGTAGCTGCCTACGATATTTCGGATTTAGACGATATTCAATTATTGGACGAATACCGTCCGCTGACTTCTTTGTCAAGTGGTACCATTCCCCATAATGTTCATACTTGGAATGACTATTTGATAATTTCATACTATACAGATGGCGGTAGAGTTGTCGATGCTTCTCGTCCAAGTAACTTGATTGAGGTAGGAAATTTTGATTCCTTTTTTGGAGGAAATGGAGGTTTTAGTGGTGTTTGGGGAGCGTATCCATTTTTACCATCAAGAACCGTTTTACTCTCGGATAGGAGTAATGGATTGATCGTTACCATTCCTAATTACAAACGGGCTTGTTGGTTGGAAGGAACTGTTACCGAAAAAGGCTCTGGCAATGTTTTGAGTGGTGTATCGGTCGAAATTGAATCTGCTCAAGCCAATCAAACGATCACAGGAAATGATGGTACTTACGAAACGGGTCAGGTTTTAAATGGTGAATTCACAGTTACTTTTCAGAAAACAGGTTATCGTCCAAAAGCAGTTCAAGTTATTTTAGAAAATGGTGTATTAACGGAATTGGATGTTGAGTTGGAATTATTGCAAATGGTGGACATCACAGGAATTGTTTTAGATGCTGAAACGGGAAGTCCAATCCCAAATGTTCGAGTGAGATTGAGTGATTTCTTTTCAACTTTTGAAACTGTATCAGGTAACGATGGAACTTTTGAAATTGAAAATATTTTGGAAGGCGAATATGATTTGGTCAGTGGATCTTGGGGATACAAATACGCTAATTTTAAGGCAGATGTGATTGCAGATTCAAGCATTGAGGTCGAATTAGAAAAAGGATACGAAGATGATTTTATTTTTAATTATAGTTGGATAGAATTCGCTTTACCAACGGTCACTTCTGGTCAATGGGAAAGAGCCAAACCAATTGGGACAACGCTTATGAATGGAACACCTGCTGCTCCTGAAAGGGACTTGATAGATGACTTAGGCGATCAATGTTACGTGACAGGTGCAGGTGGTGGCGATGCCGGCGATGATGATATAGATGGTGGTTCTGTTTTATTGACTTCTCCACCATTTGATTTGACGGATTACAATGTCCCTCATTTGAAATTTTCTTATTGGTTTGTAAATGCGGAAGGTTCTGGCGCTTTGAATGACCGTCTAAGTATGGTGCTTTTTAATGGAATGGATACGGCTCAAATTGCTACCATTACTCAAAGCGATGGTGCATGGAAAGAAATTGATTTTGAAATTAAAAGTAGATTACCCTTGACGGGTGATATGCGATTAGTTTTTGAAGCAGCTGATAATTCGCCTGGTCATATTGTCGAGGCAGCAATTGATGGTTTTGAAATTTACGAAGCTGATATGGATGGCGATGGTTATGGTGCGAATGATTGCGATGATTCAAATGGTGATATTAATCCTGGAGCCACCGAAATTCCAAACAACACAATTGATGAAGATTGCGACGGCATTGCTATAGTCATCGACGAAGATATGGACGGTTTCAATTCAGATGAAGATTGTGATGATACGAATGCGTCAGTCAATCCCAATGCGATCGAAATTCCAAACAATACAATCGACGAAGATTGCGACGGCATCGCTTTAGTCATTGACGAAGACATGGACGGTTTCAATTCAGATGAAGATTGTGATGATACGAACCCTAATATAAATCCAGATGCGATGGAGATTCCAAATAATGGAATTGATGAAGATTGCGATGGATTTGATATTGTCTCAGCGACTTCAGATTTAATTTCTTTTGATGCAATGAAAGTAAATCCAAATCCATTCACAAATTCATTTACCATCAAATTAGACTATAAAGGCCGTCTTATATTAAAAGTAATCGACTTGGCAGGTAATCTAATTTTAGAAAAAGAACTATCGGAATTTAATCAAGAAGAAAATATCTCGATAGCCAATATTGCTGGAGGAATTTATCTTTTGCAAGCAAAACCAGCCAGTCAGGATAAAATCTATATGAAGCGATTGGTGAAAATAGAGTAGGATTGCCAGTTGTTAGTAGCTTTAATTGAAAAATGCCAAGTATTAGAATTGCATCTAACGCTTGGCATTTTTTTGTCTAAATAAGGATTTTCAGAATTTAAGGACTACCAAAATTATAAATCGTAATAGAATTTTTCAATCGGCAATCCGCAAACGGCAGAAGGGAAAATCCGCGAAAACCCGCGTCCTCCGCGTTCCGCTAAGTCGCTCCGAGCATTGGCATTCGGCAACTGGCAATCTGGCAACCGTAATCACCACCCAATCGCCACTGGCATATTCTTATCAAATCGTCCTGTCAAAGTAGGCGTTTGCGCACCAGCAGTATATTTTCTTACGTTATCGCTCACATACTCAAAAAGTTCGATGACTGTAACGATTTTATTATTATCAGAATCAGCCAAACCTTTCAACCCACTCATCAAATAATAGCTAAAAATACCAGAACGCAAGCCACCATCTTCCAATGAATATTCTTCCCCTTTTGAGGACATCATGAGCGCCAAGCCACCTCCTGATTTTTCGAAAGCATCGTAGTAATTGTGAAGAGATCCGTGCATTTCGCCACCTTTTTTTGCGAGATAACTTCCTGAGTGACAGGCGTCTGCAAATATCATCTTATGCTTTGCCTGACTCTTTTCAAAAATCTCTTTCACCTCTGCATGATGGATTTTATTTTCAAAACCATTATAATCAATCGGTAGAAATGAGCCCTGCAAACCATGACCAGAAAAGTAAAAAAGTACTACATCATTTTGATCAGCTTTGAGTAAGGTTTGCTGCAAAGCGCGCAAAACATCTCGACGCGTCGCTTGCTCATCAATCAACAAATTTATTTGCTCATCTGGTAAAGCGCCACCTTGTGGACTTTTCAAAAATGAATGCATGTGAAACGCATCGTTGTCGGTATATTTCAACGTAGGTAAATGTAAATAATTGGCAACACCGACAATCACTGCCCAAATTTTCACTTGGTCATTGATGTCTGTTTCGACCTCATATTTTTCCATCTTTTTGTCTCCATTCGCGTGTTGTTTTACGATAGCACCGTACTCCCAAATACCACCCGCAACACGACCATTTTCAAAATACATCGTACCGTCACCGTGAGGCGCATGAAGACTCCATTTTCCAATATATTTATTTCCGCTTGGGTAATAAACCGTTGCTTGACCTGCAGGCAATCCGCTTTCAAAATTACCGATATACCGAGTGCCATCTGGGTAGGTGTAAGTACCCATACCATTTTCACAATGAACTGTATTACAGTTGTTTACGTCTTTTTCTGCTAATTCAATTGGCATCTCAGACGCATCGATATTTATAGATCCATTTATCCACTTTCCGGTTTCTCTTTTGCCATTTGAAGTCACGAAAATACCCTTGCCATGTTTTTTATTCTCTTTCCAATTTCCTTCAAAACGGCTTCCGTCAGGGTAGAACATAGTTCCAATTCCTTCAAATTTTCCTTTTTTGAAATTGCCCTTATATTTTGCTCCAGAAGTGAACATATATTGACCTTGACCCCATGGCAGATCATTGTCCCAATTACCAGTGTAAACATCACCGTTATTGTATTTCATTGTCCCAGATCCTTTTATTCTGCTTTTTCTAAAATTTCCTTCGTAATGGTTTCCATTAGCGAAAGCAATCTCACCTTTTCCATGACGATAATGATTTTCCCATTCACCAACATAGATGTCACCTTTCGAAAAATAGAGGGTTCCGTAACCATGAATTTTACCTTCGCGGAAGCTGCCGACGTATTTTGCGCCACTTTTATAAACTGCAGTTCCTTTGCCGTCCCAACAGTTACCTTCGATGCATTGGGCCGATAAAGTGGTAAGAGAAAAACAGAAAAAACATACCAGCATACTCACATAAACTCTCATAACTAAAGATTTTTGAGATTAAAAAATCGACTTTTGTAGAGTATGGATTGCTTCGATATATGGTATGTTTTATTGTTAATATTGTTGTAATGAAAATCAAATAGTTTCAGTTTCGATTGCATAGAAAACTATGTTTTCACATTCTTATTGTTCATTTAGTAAATGATTATTAAAATTTTAAATGTTTAGTTTATTTTTGGGCATTTTTTGACTTAAAAATGTTCCGTAGAGTTAATTGAAACTTTCGGGCTATTTTTATTTTGAATTGAAGAGGGAAGTTGTTTTTTGAGTGATACTAAACTGTATATTTAAAAATATTTTAAAAAAACTTTTAATACCAATCAACATGAAAAAGAGTTTATTGCTTTTATCGTTTGTGGCAACTATAATTTGGTCATGCGGTGGAGAGGGGCAACCTGCCAAAACAACCATAAGCGACGATGGTGCTGTAACGATGAGTTTCGGTGAAGAAATCACCCCTGATGGCGCGATTCCATTGGCAGATATGGTAAGTCAGTTAGGTCAAAAAGATACTGTTTTTACAAAAGTATCTGGAGTGGTCGAAGCAGTTTGTAAAAAGAAAGGCTGCTGGATGAATATTGTAAATGATAACGGAGATGAAGTTTTCGTAAAATTCAAAGACTACGGATTTTTCATGCCATTAGATTGTGAAGGTGCAAAAGTGGTCATGGACGGATACGCAACAGTCGAAGAAACCAGTGTCGAAGAACTACGCCACTACGCTGAAGATGAAGGTCAATCAACAGAAGAAATTGCAGCTATCACTGAGCCAGTTCGTGAGATGAAGTTCATGGCGCATGGGGTAGTGATGACGGAGTAAAAACCAGTTAACAGTCAGCAGTAGGCAGATAGCAGTTCACGTTTAACGTGCTGCCAACTGCCGACTGAGAACTGCCGACTGGTTTTAGGACATTTTTTTGAAATTAAACAGCTATCAAAAATAATATAATCGGAGCATTCGACTCAGGCGTAGGAGGCTTGAGTGTCTTGAGAGAACTATTGGCGACCCTGCCAAAAGAAGACTTTATTTATGTCGCAGACCAAAAACATGTTCCGTATGGCGCAAAGTCATTAGCGCAAGTGCGACAATATTCCGAAAATATCACTCGATTTTTGTTGACAAAAGGAGCAAAATGTATTGTTATTCCATGTAATACAGCTTCGGGAGCGGCGCTCAATTATTTGCGAGAAATGTTTCCGTACACCCCTTTTATTGGAATGGAACCAGCAGTGAAACCAGCTGCCGAAGTTACTAAAACAGGAAAAGTTGGCATCTTAGCAACCCAGGGCACTTTTATGAGTGAGCGATATTGCAGTTTGGTAGAAAGGTTTGGACAAGGCATCGAAGTATTTGAAAATCCATGTATCGGTTTAGTAGATTTAATCGAAAATGGAGCAATCGAAAGTCCAAAAACAAAAGAGTTATTGTCCAACGTTGTAAGCCCAATGATAGAAGGAGGAGTGGATACATTGGTCCTTGGATGTACCCATTATCCTTTTGTTCAATCGGTCTTAGAAACCATCCTTCCTCCCGAAATTGAGATAATCAACCCTGCATCAGCAGTTGCACGACATACTTTTGATAGGTTAAAAAAACTAAATTTGCTTTCTGAAAACAGCGGACAAACTATTCAATTTTACACGACTGGAGATGCTTTGAAATTTCAAGATCAAATCAAACAACTCATTGATTTACAGTCAGTTGTAAAAGGTTTGAAATGGTGAATTGAAGGGGTTTCCTGTCAACGCTTGATGGCATTTCAAACATTGCATATCCTTCTATTGAAAAACACATTAAAAAAAATATATATCGGCATAGTCTTTGGATAGAGTTATATTATAAATAATTTGCAAGTGTTATAAAAAATGAGCCTCCGCTCGTGAACATAAATTTATCCAAATGCTGAGAAACTATTTTTATCCAGAAACTAATCTAAGCCGTTGCATTTTTAAGACTACACGAGGCTTAGTATCCGCGGCAATGTTGCTTTTTACCTTTAGCGCAACGTCTATTTTTGCTACCAATCCTATCGAATTAGAATCCATTACGATAACGATGTCACCCTCGGAATTCAACGGTTGTCCAGGAGATACGCTCCCACTTGCGGGCATTTTGGTCAATACGGATTGTGGTGCATTTTACGAAATAGAATGGTCAAGTGTCGAGGATCCAGGATTAGCACACCTATGGCCGACCAATACGTTATCACCTTCTTTTGAGATTCAAACCGATACCGTTGTTTATCAATTAAAAGTAACTGAGAACTGCACACAAACTGCGGACTCAGTCCAAATAATGATAATACCCGATGTCCTCGTCCTCACAGGCGATGATAAAGGTATTTGCACAGATGCCACCACCACGATTGGTGGAGCCCCTTCGGCGGGAGTTACTTATTCTTGGACGCCGGCTTCGGGGTTAAGTGCCTCCACTGTTTCCAATCCCACGGTTTCGTTTCCAGGGAATTTTGCGTTGCCATCTATCACTTATGTGTTGACGGCAGACAACGGAGCAGGTTGTGTGGCAATTGATTCAGTCGAAATTTCATTCTATTCATTACCAAATGTTGATTTTGAAGCAGATACAGTATGTGAAGGAACAGCGACTACTTTTAACAATCAAACAGCCAATCCAGGAAGCATCACTTCTTACAGTTGGCTTTTTGGTCAGGGAGTTTCTGGCTCTATGGATGAAAATCCAACTTTCCTTTACGGAACAGGTGGAGTTTACTCAGCAAGTTTAACTGCGACTTCTAACAATGGCTGTATTGGAGAACTTACCAAAGATGTTTTGGTACCTTCCATGCCAGTGATTTCAGGCGTAATCAAATCAAATCTTTCTGATTGTAGTGCCAATAATGGAAGAATCGTTATTACAACAATGGTAGAGCATATCGCTCCTCCAGGCGTTGAATATAGTATAGATGGAGGTACAACATGGCAGTTTTCTT
>CALLVG010000034.1 GCA_938010715.1 uncultured Saprospiraceae bacterium | reverse complement strand
AAATTTATACAATTTAGAAGGCATTTATTACGATACCATTCAAGCAACAAATGGTTGCGATAGTGTGGCTTCATTGGAAATCACTTGGTTGCCACCTTCGCCAGTAATTGAATCCTTTTTGATCTGTGCGGGCGATTCAGTAGAGTATGGGGGCGATTTTTATACGCAGGAAGGTACTTTCGACATTTTCATAGCTGCAACGAATGGTTGTGATAGTTTAGTTAGTTTGACGATTGAGTATCATTCACGACCAGTCACCAACGAAGAAGTATTTCTTTGCCCAGGTGATTCTGTTTTCATTAATGGAATGACATACTACCAAACTGGTATGGTGACCGATACTTTCCCCGCTGCCAATGGTTGCGACAGTTTGGTCATCACGCGTATTACTCCTACGGTACCTATGACTGTGAATCAAACGCTCTCTTTCTGTGAAGGCGATAGTATTGTCATCAATGGCACGGCTCATTTTCTGGAAGGAACAGTGACCGATACTTTAAGAAGTTCTGGTTGTGATACAGTGCTGGTTTCTCTTTTGACCTATTCGACCACTTTCGTGGAAACACTCGAACATAAAGTTTGCGAAGGAGATAGCATTTTAATTGATGGTAATTTTTACTCAATGGATACCACTTTCGTGGAAAATAGTCAAACTACCTCAGGTTGTGATAGTATCATAACGCATGAGATACGTGTACTTCCATTGTTTGATATTACCTCAGACGATCATGAAATTTGTTTAGGAGAATCTGTACAACTATCTGTCAATGGAGCAACGAATGTAACCTGGTCTCCGGGTGCTGGATTGAGTTGTGTCAATTGTCCATCTCCCAAAGCCAAGCCATCGTCCACAAGACTTTACACTGTGACCGCAGAAAACTGTTTGGGCGAAATATTAGAAGCCACTTCTCTCGTGACGGTCATCAATCCACCAGTAGTTAATTTAACATTAGATAGCATTGACTTCTACAGTGATTCCGTGCTTCTGAAAATTGAAATTGATGATCCAACCGCAGATTTTGAAGTATTTGATCAAGATGGAAATCTGATTTGTATGAATTGCACCGAGGTAATGGTTCGCAAAATGCCAGATATGGAATTCAGGGTCAATGCAGTCAACCTAAACGGATGTGGCATTGAAGATCAATTTAAATTTCGATATGATGAACCTCCCAATGATTGTCCGAACGGCGATTTACAAGCAGCCAATTTCATCACTCCCAATGACGATGGCGCCAATGACTTTTTTGAAATAAGATACAATAAGCTGTTTTTAGATCTTTCTCTTTTAAGAATCTATAACCGATGGGGAGAACTGGTTTTTGAAAGTCGTGACATTCTAAATGAAAAATGGGATGGTACACATCGAGGCAAACCAGTCAATCCAGGCGTTTTCGTTTACTATTTATCGGGCGATTGCACCTTCGGTAATGTTTTCATTAAAAAAGGAAATATTACAGTGATTCGATAGGGAATAAATTGTTTGATTGTTAAACTGTTAGCAATCAATCAATTTGAACTCAAACACCCCCGCAAATAATTTATTTAATTAGAAATTTTTGAAGCTGTCTAATGTCTAAATTCAATCAGCTTCTTACAACAAGCACCACATGCAAAATTCAATTTTTACTTTGATTTTTGCCCTCCTCTTTTCGACCATTAATTTATTAGCTCAGGACATACACTGGGCACATATTCATGCTTCGCCAACCTATCTCAATCCAGCCATGACTGGCGTGATTGCGAATGGTGATGTACGTTTTATTGCCAATGCCCGTAGCCAGTGGAATGACTTTACCAATGGCTACAAAACCACTGCTGCTTCTGCCGATTTGAAATTAGTTCAAGCGGGCAAGAGTGCATTTATTGGGGCGGGTATCAACACATTTGCCGACCAGGCAGGCGATTTGGACTTTACCACCTTGAAGGCAGGTCTTTCCTTTTCTGCCGTAAAAGCGTTGGATAGGAATTCCAAAAATTTGGTCTCAGTTGGTTTTCAATCTGACTATATCGCCCAGACCATTGACTTTTCCAAAATGGTTGGATTTGAGGAAGAACCATTGGTAGGGCAGGGGACACCTAATAAAATTCAGAATTACGATCTTTCCGTTGGTATCGGTTGGTATTATGCTTTTACATGGCATAGTTCCTTTTATATGGGGGCCAGTTTGTCGCATATCAATCGCCCCGATATTTCTTTCCGAAGTAGAGCTTTAGATAGTAACGAGCCATCTGTTTTATATGATAGAAAGTATGTAGTCCATGGAGGTGCAAATTTGAGGTTAGCGAAATATGTTTCCATTTTGCCGAGCGCGATGATAGCGATTCAAGGCCCGCACCGTGAGGTCAATTTTGGTTCTTATTTGAAATTTAAAAAAGACCCGTCATTCAAAGTAACAGATAGGTTTTTCTACATTGGCGCATGGCTGCGTCCGATTTGGGAGGGCAGTTCACCCGGTTTAGACGCCTTTGTTTTTAGTTTGAGAATGGACAAAGGAAGCACTGCTTACACTTTCTCTTATGATTTCAATACTTCTAAATTAGCCAGAGCAAGTTACCTTAGAGGTGGCCCAGAAATATCCATCATTCATACTTTTAGTACTGATGGCCCTGTTAAGAAAAACCATAAAGTAAAATGTCCTGCCTTTTAATACATTTTGATATAAATTGGCAGGCGCGTAGCGTCGTCACCCGTTAAACTTGAACCAACGGTGACGTCGCTCCGCGCCTTGATTTCTTTATGTTGAATTTGTATCTACCAACGGTGACGTCGCTCCGCGCCATAATTTCTTTATGTTGAATTAGTTATTACCAACGGAGAGGTCGCTACGTGCCTTGATTGCTTTTTGCTGAATTTGTTATTACCAACGGTGACGTCGCTACGCGCCTTAATTTCTTTGTGTTGAATTTGTATTTACCAACGATGACGTCGCTACGCGCC
>CALLVG010000033.1 GCA_938010715.1 uncultured Saprospiraceae bacterium | reverse complement strand
AAAAACCACCCAACCATTAAAGTCGCAAAACCTGTCTTTCAAAAAAAATATCAAAAATACGGCTCTATGTTGAATTGAATGGGTAGTGAATCAAATTTAAAGAAATTTGCTCGTGTGGTTCTCTGAACCATCACGTAATTTTTCAAATCTCCAGATTTGAGAAATTGTAATTCAATCCTTTTCTATAGATCTGAATTCCGAAAATCTGGAGATTTGCATTCATTCGTGACTGTTCAGAGAACAGCACGAGCAAATTTATTTTGAATTTTTAGAAATAAAAATAATTGGTTAACCACTCGGGTTAACATAGAACCAAAAATACCTTATGAAAGATTTTATTTTATTGCTCGCGCTTTCCAGTTTTATATTTTTTGCATGTGACAAAAGTAATGCTGATGTTACCCCAACAACGGATGTCACCTTGCGATGGGATGGTGATTATGCGCTTGACGGTTGCGGTTTTATTTTCGTTTTTAAAGATGGAACTGAACGCAAAGCCACCAACGAAGAAACCATTCCTGATAACTTCAAATCTAATACCGCGACTTTAGTCGAAATTGAGTTTGATGGTTTAGATGGTTCTAAAATTCGACGATGCTTTAGCCCTGTAGAATTTGAAACCTTCAATTTATTGTCTGTGAAAAAGAAGTAAAATTTTCACTTACAAAATCAAAAACTCCGTTCTCCGATTATTTTGCCTCCCAATTTCATTATCATTAGAATCAATTGGCGAAGTTTCCCCAAAACCTTTGTGCGATAACCGACTTGCTGCGATTCCATTTTGAATCAAAAAGTCTTCAACCGCTTTTGCTCTTGCATCAGACAATTTGAGATTGCTTTGGTCATCTCCAACATTGTCGGTGTGCCCATTGATTTGAATTCGTAAAGAAGCATTTGCTTCCAACATCTTTTTCAAACGAGTCAACTCGTCAACTGACTCGGGGCGTAATTCAGCCGAACCGGTAGCGAAGAATACATTTTTTAAAATAATAGGTTCTGATTTTACAGGCGTCGTTGTTGGAGTTGCAGCAGCAGTTGATGCTGGTATTTTCTTTAAAAATATTTCTAACGTAAAAGGATCAACCAAAGAGGTCGCTTCTTTCAAAGAAAAATTTTCTGAATGAAAAGTATAACCTGGACGCTCGACGTGCAAACCGTAATTATCACCCAAAGGAATACAAACCAATAATTCACCTGCTTTATCGGTACTACCATCATAGCTATTTTTTTGAGTAGAAAGATTGGTCAATTGCGTGTATGATTGCAATGGCTTTTGGGTATCAGCGTCTTTTACAATTGCTTTTACGTAGGTGACGGGCGTGGCGCGTGCAGCTTCTGGTAATTCGAAACTGTAGATGTCGATGTCAACTTGTGCCATTGGGTTTTCGAATGCATTAATATCTTCTTGATCTACTGTTTTATTTGTCATTCTATCTGAAGCAAAATAAGCTGTTTTTCCGTCACGGGCGATGAAAAGTGCGCCTTCATGTTCTTCTGTATTGATGGGATAGCCTAAGTTTTGAGGAGTTGACCAACTACTATCAGCTTGCATTTTTGAAAAGTATAAATCATCCTTTCCCATACCTGGATGTCCTTCCGACATGAAGTAAAGCGTCTTTCCATCAGGATGTAAAAAAGGAGATTTATCATCTTCTGTAGTATTGATGACATTACTCAATGGTTTTGGCTCTGTCCATCCTTTCTTTTTTCGATAACAAACGAAAATGTCTTTTTTCCCTGCTCCTCCACGATCCGTTACAAAGTAAAGCGTTTTTCCATCAGTAGAAAGTGAAGGTTGTGATTCCCAAGCGGGTGAATTGACGGGTTGACCTAAATTTCGGGGCTGACTCCATTGATCTTTTGTGATTTGCCGTGAGTAGTAAAGGTCACAACTCCCTAATCCATCCAGTCGGTTACAACCAGTAAAGATGAATAGTTTTCCATCTCCCGAAATGGTTTGTGCGCCCTCATTCAAATGTGTATTGATGGAGGCCATCGGTACGGCTTTCGTCCATCCATCAGCTGTTCTTTTTGAATAGAAAAAGTCTTCTGAACCTTTGTGCTGACGCGTAAAAATAAAGGATTCATCATCTGCGGTAATCGTAGGTAAATACTCCTGAGCATCAGGCGTGTTGATGTTATCAGTCAGTCGTTCTGGATTAAACGGAACTGGATTTTTTATAGCATGAGCTGCAAACTTTCCATTTGCGATGTATTGTTTTGCTTTTAAAATTCGGCCTTCATTTTCAGTTTCTTTGGAAAGGTAATTCTCAAAACTCTCAACAGCTGCTTCATACTTTTTGATTTTCCATTGAGTTGTACCTAAAGTGTAATAGATATTTTTGCTGTAATTGGGAGCCGATTGAATGATAGATCTATAATCTGCTATCGCACCTTCGTAGTCCTTTTGATCATGTTTGCAATTTGCAATTTGTGCTTTTGCATCAATGAAACTTGGATCTTCTTTCAATGCCTTATTATAAAATTTGATAGCCTTCTCAAAGTCTCCAACTTTAGCAGATTTCCTACCTGATTTATAAAATTTAACTGCCTTTTCGGAAGTAGTCTTGCGAGTAGTATAAGTCTGCGCAT
>CALLVG010000032.1 GCA_938010715.1 uncultured Saprospiraceae bacterium | reverse complement strand
CAACCCAGCAACCCAGCAACCCAGCAACCCAGCAACCCAGCAACCCAACCTTTTCATAAATTCTACTGTCATTGTAAATATTAGAAAAAGTTAAAGTATCGATTTGCATAAAAAAACGGTCAAGTTTGTAGTTTTGGATTTTGAAACTAAAAGCAGTAGAATGAAACGCCTCAACTTTATTTTTTTAATTTTTTTATTTAGTGTCTCCCTTTTCGGCCAAGAAAAGGAGAGGAAGTCCAAACGCAATACGGAAGTTGGTCTTAATATCACCAATACTTTGGCAGGTTTTTTCAATTCGGGTGGAAGCGGTCTTTCAAAAGATCCTTATTTATTTACTTTGAAATTTGGTAACTCAAAAGGCGCTGCACGATTTGCAACTAACTTTAATACTCAATCAAAATCCGAATTTCTAATCAACGGAAACCGTAAGGTTGAGGAATCATTATTATTTTTCCGAGGAGGGTATGAGTTTAGAAAACCAATTGATAAAAGGTTTATGATTTATTACGGAATTGATGCAACTGTAGAGTATCAACTTGAAAAAGTTGACTTCTCTTTATTCAATTCAGGTTCAATTTTCACAGAAAATAGCACTTTTGGTGTTGGAGGAGGTCCAGTTTTAGGTATTCAATTTCAATTAATGAAACGTATCGCTCTTTCGACTGAAGCATCTATTTATGGAGTAGTAAACAGTCGGAAAGATAGCCTCGACGAAGGTCGTGGCGCACCACCGATAGAAAACAATTCGACAGGTTTTAAGATAGCGCCTTCAATCCCATCATCTCTTTATTTAATCATGATTTTTTAAATTTAAAATTAAAAAGAGATGAAAAAGATTATATTATCAATAGGAGCTTTGATGATTGCGATAGTAGGGTTTTCTCAAGATGATTCCATTGTTGAATTATCCAATGAGCCAAAATATGAGTTGCCAGAGCGTTACAAAATGATTGGACTCAATATGACGCCATTGTTAACGCAATTGATTCCATTTAATCGTTCAAATCCTTTGGTTGCAGGGCCTTATATGATGACCTACCGTTCATATAGAGATAATAATGCGTTTAGATTTGGATTAGGAGCCAATCTTACAAATGAATCTTTTAATAATAGTACAGCGACGTTTAATATGAGGATGGGATGGGAAAAAAAGAAGTCATTTTACGAAAGTTGGTCTTATAGTTTTGGATTAGATTTCTTTATTTCTGGAGGTGGATTCAATCTGTCCAATGCAAGCAATAATGAATCGGGCGTTTTCGGTACAGGAGTCGTTTGGGGGATTGAGTATTTTGTAAATCCAAAAGTGAGTTTGAATGTAGAAACTGCCTTTTACTTGGGTGCAGGAGGAGATGATGGGCCTACAATATTATTTATTCCTCCAGTTGGATTAACGCTTAATTTTTTAGTTCCCAAACGAGCGCGAAAAAGAAAGTCTAATGGTTAGTTCTTAATTAATAGCCTATCCAACTTCAATCAAGGTCAGGCAGTTTTTTATCACTACTGTTAACATTATATATTTGTATTTTTCGAATAAATATCTCTAATTTTAGGGGTCGAAAGATGCTATTTATTCAACTATTAAATCTTTGTTAGTTATGAAAAAACATTATTTATTACTTTTCAGCTTGATGGTGATGATATTTTTTGCTGCTTGTAATCATCTTGAGCCTGATGTAAGTGGAGTACAACCGAAACTTAATTTACCAGAGCAAGCATTCGATTACGAAGGGTTAGATTATCCAGATCACTTCCTTTCGAGATTTAATTTTGTTACGCGAGTTAATCCAGATGTAACTAATGATGGCGCTACATTAGGTAGAGTTTTGTTTTACGACAACAACATGTCACTAAATAATTCAGTTGCTTGTGCTTCTTGTCATCACCAATCAAAAGGTTTTGCAGACGGAGCAGTTGGCAGTATAGGTTTTGGAGGAAAAGTTACGCCAAGAAATTCTCTAAGTATTGCGAATGGCTCTATTAGCAATAACCTATTTTGGGATTCAAGAGTCAACTCTCTCAAAGATTTGATTTTAGAACCAATCCAAAACCATATTGAAATGGGAATGGAAGATATTGATATGTTAACTACCAAATTAGCAGCTACAGATTACTATCCAGCGCTTTTCGAAAAAGCATACGGTGATAAAAATATTACTGCTGATAGAATTTCAGATGCGATGGCTCAATTTTTAGGGTCAATGAAATCTGTAAGTGCAAAATATGACGTTGCATTGAGTAGCAATGATTTCAGCGAGTATTCTTCTTTAGAAAATTTAGGAAAAGAGATATTTTTCAGTAGTAAAGGCCAGTGTAGTGCATGTCATGCTGGGGCGAATTTCTCCTCTATCAATTCATACTATGACAATAATTCCTTGAGAGGAGCTACGAATATTGGATTAGATGCTGAATACTCTGACAAAGGAATTGAAAACGGTCGATTCCGTATTCCATCTTTGAGGAACGTCGCACTCACTGCTCCATATATGCACGATGGACGTTACGAAACATTAGAAGAAGTTGTAGATTTTTATGACCACGGTATCAAAGATAATCCAAACTTGGATGTCCGGTTCCGAGATTCAAATGGAGAGCCAATCCGTATGGATTTGACTTCTATAGAAAAGAAAGCTTTGGTAGCCTTCATGAATACCTTGACGGATGAAACTTTCATTAATGATGAAAAGTTTAGCAATCCATTTAATTAGAAGCTACTATTTCACTTCGAAGGAATAAAGCCCAATCTGAGTAATCAGGTTGGGCTTTGTTTCATAACAATTATCAGTCAATAAATTTTCCACCTCGACCTGATCACAGAATTTGTCTAAGAACGATATTTTTTTGTTTAAAATTTAACTTTGCACCCATGAAAAAGGAATCTTGCCTTGAGACAATAAAGGAAGCCATCTTAGCCGAAAGGAACGGAGCTGATAGAATAGAGTTATGTGCAGATTTGGATAACGATGGTTTGACACCTACAGAGGAGCTTATTGTTCAAGTAATGGAAAAAGTAAATATACCTATCCGAGTAATGATTCGCCCTCGACCAGGTGATTTTATCTATTCAAAGGAGGAAATAGAGCAAATGAAACGTTCTATTCTTTTTTGTAAAAAAATAAAGGTAGAAGGTGTCGTTTTGGGAATACTAAAAGAAAACAAGACTGTTGATGTTGAAAACACAAAAAAGCTCGCAGACTTGAGTTTTCCCTTAAAAGTAACCTTTCACAAAGCGATTGATGTGACACCCAACATTTATGAGGCAATTGAATCGATCTCTAATATAAAAACGATTTCGAGTGTATTGACATCAGGAGGTAAAGCCACTGCAAAAGATGGAAGTATGGTTCTGCAAAAATTGGTAAATCAATTTGATTCAAAATTAGATATCATTTCTGCTGGGAAGGTGAATGATTCCAATATTGAAAAAATTCATGAATTAATAGGAGGAACTTGGTATCATGGACGGAAGATTGTACCATTCGTGTAGCGCTATAATTTTTAATTTACTTTATTTTCTAATTGTTTAGAAACGCTCAAAAAATAAGTTCCCGATTTCAAAAAATTAGTGAAGGAAAAGTGATTGATAATGAGGTTTTTCGAGCTAATTTTTTGAATTGAAGAGGGAAGTTATTTTTTGAGTAATACTTATTAGTCTTTCTTCTAAAATGAGTTGTAGAGCAATCGATGCTTATTTTTTCGATAATTGAGGCAGAAAATTAAGTATTCGCCGCGGCGGATTGTTCAATTTTTTAACGAAAAGTAGCAGAAAAAGAAGTTTTTGAATTGCATACAAATTATTTTAGAATAAAGACTATTGATTAATCTGCCTTTTGTTATTTGGGATTTCAAGCATTTACAGTCCAAAAAAACTATAAAAAAGGCGCTTTTCAGAATTATTTCAAGATAGAAAACATTAACGATTAATAAGCGTAAAAAACTTGCGTTTCCATTTTGAAATTTCCTTAATAAAAATGTACCTTTGCGCTCGCTTTTTTAGGAAGCATGAAATTATATTAAAATATATAACTCAGAAGGGGTAGAATTGAGGAGTGAAAATACGATAATACATTCAATATAGTATATATGCCAACCATTAATCAACTTGTTCGTAAAGGGAGAAAACAAATTATCTCCAAGAGTAAATCAAGAGCATTGGATTCATCTCCACAGAAACGTGGAGTTTGTACTCGTGTTTATACGACTACACCAAAGAAGCCTAACTCAGCTCTTCGTAAAGTTGCAAAAGTTCGTTTGACTAATGGCCTTGAGGTTATTTGTTATATCCCAGGTGAAGGACATAATTTACAAGAACACTCAATTGTTTTGGTGAGAGGAGGTAGAGTAAAAGACTTACCGGGTGTAAGATATACTATCGTAAGGGGTGCGCTTGATACAGCGGGAGTTGAGGGTCGTTTGACCGCTCGTTCACGTTACGGAGCGAAAATGCCAAAGAAATAATCAATTTAGAAAGAATCATTTAATTTTATAATACAATGCGTAAACGTAAACCAAAAAAGCGGATTATTCAACCAGACCCAAGGTTTGGTGACATTGCAATCACTCAGTTTGTAAATAACATGATGTTGCAAGGGAAAAAATCAACTGCTTTCACTGTTTTTTATGATGCAATGGATATTGTAGCAGAAAAATCAGGTGAAGATCCGCACAAAGTATGGAAAGCTGCATTGAATAATGTTATGCCACAGGTTGAAGTAAGAAGTAGAAGAATCGGTGGGGCTACATTCCAGATTCCAACTGAAATTAGAGCTGCAAGAAAAGTTTCTATCGGAATGAAGTGGATGGTGAAATTTGCAAGAGAAAGAAGTGGAAAAGGATTCGCTCAAAAAATGTCAGCAGAAATTTTAGCAGCAGCTAAAAATGAAGGAGCAGCGGTGAAGAGAAAAGAGGATACGCACAGAATGGCAGAGGCAAATAGAGCATTTGCACACTTTAGAGTTTAATTTTATAAATATATCCAAACCAGCTTAGTAACAAGTAAACCGTTTTTGAGTATATACTTTCTTTTAAACATTTTTACTTAATACTATCAGATACATTTAAAATGGCAGATTTAAAATTTAGAAGAAATATTGGTATTGCTGCGCACATTGATGCAGGTAAAACTACAACTACAGAACGTATTCTGTATTATACTGGTATTTCTCATAAGATAGGTGAAGTTCATGATGGTGCAGCCACTATGGACTGGATGGAGCAAGAGCAAGAGCGTGGAATCACTATTACTTCAGCAGCAACAAGAACTTCTTGGAAATGGAATGATCAAGACTATGATATCAATATTATTGATACACCAGGTCACGTTGATTTCACAGTAGAGGTTGAGCGTTCATTGCGTGTGTTAGATGGTGTAGTTGCTTTGTTTTCATCTGTAGATGGAGTAGAGCCGCAATCAGAGACAGTTTGGCGTCAAGCCGATAGATATAAAGTACCCCGTATTGGGTTTGTAAATAAAATGGATCGCTCAGGTGCCGATTTTTTCATGGTTGTAAATGACGTGAAAGAAAAATTAGGCGCTAATGCAATTCCATTGCAAGTTCCAATTGGTGCGGAGGAAACATTCAAAGGCGTAGTTGATTTGTTAACTATGGAGGCACGTGTTTGGAATGAGAGTGACTTCGGAATGACTTACGAAGTTATTGATATGCCTGCTGATGTTAAAGAAGATGCAGAGAAGTGGAGAGCAGAATTAATCGAATCTGTAGCAGAATATGATGATGCGTTGATGGAAAAATTCTTCGACGATGCGAGTTCTATTACTCCTCAAGAGTTGATGAATGTTATCCGTCAAGCAACAATTGACATGAAAATCACACCAATGATGTGTGGTTCTGCTTTCAAAAACAAAGGAGTTCAGGCACTATTGGATTATGTTTGTGAATTGATGCCTTCTCCACTAGATGTAGAAGGAGTAGAGGGAATTCATCCCAAGACGGATGAACCAATTACACGTCAACCAAAGGTTTCTGATCCTTTTGCTGCCTTAGCATTCAAAATTGCAACAGATCCTTATGTAGGAAGATTGTGTTTTATTCGTGCTTATTCTGGTGCGTTGGATGCAGGTTCTTATGTTTTGAATACAAGAAGTGGTAACAAAGAGAGAATCTCTCGCTTATACCAAATGCACTCAAATAAGCAAAATCCTATTACAAGAGTAGAGGCTGGTGATATTGCAGCAGCAGTAGGGTTCAAAGATATTAGAACTGGGGATACTTTATGTGACCCCAACAACCCGATTGTTTTGGAAAGTATGACTTTCCCAGACCCAGTAATCGGTATTGCAATTGAGCCTAAAACTCAAAAAGACTTAGATAAGTTGGGAATGGGTTTAGCGAAGTTGTCAGAAGAAGATCCAACATTCAAAGTAAAATACGACGACGAAACGAATCAAACTGTAATCAGTGGTATGGGTGAATTACACCTTGAGATTATCATTGACCGTCTGAAACGTGAGTTTAAAGTAGAATGTAACCAAGGTCAGCCACAGGTGAATTACCGTGAGGCTTTATTGATGAAAACAGATCACAGAGAGCGATTGAAAAAACAATCGGGTGGTTCTGGTTTATTCGCAGATATGTCTTTCGAACTTGGACCTGCTGACGAAGAATTCATGGAAAGTGATGACTTCAAATCAGGAAAAACTAAGTTACAATTTGAATGGGCTATTGTTGGTGGTAAAATTGATAAGAACTATCAAAAGCCAATCAAAGATGGTTTCACTTCTATGATGGAAAACGGAATTTTAGCTGGTTTCCCGATTGACGCAATGAAAGTTAGAGTTTACGATGGTGGAATGCACACAGTGGATTCAAAGCCAATCGCCTTCGAACTTTGTGCAAAAGAAGGATTCCGTGTAGCTGCAAAATCATGTAAGCCAACCTTAATGGAGCCTATCATGAAATTAGAAGTTGTAACTCCAGAAGAATATGTAGGTAATGTTATCGGTGACTTAAACCGTCGTCGTGGATTCCCTAAAGGTCAAGAGCCAAGAGCAGGAGGTGCGATTGCAGTTCAAGCAGATGTTCCACTTTCTGAGATGTTCGGTTATGTAACATCTTTACGTACAATTACTTCGGGTCGTGCAAACTCTACAATGGAGTTTTCACATTACGCAGCTGCTCCAGCGAGTATTTCTGCAGAAGTAATTGAAAAAGCAAACGGCGTAACAGCCTAAATAGAATTATCAATCCCAGTTTGGCCTTTGGTCAAATTGGGGTTTTTAAAGACCTTATTCTTATGGAATTGGTCATATATTTTAGAATTATTATTAATCGAAGTTGACACTTTAATAGTCAATATCAGGCATGAATCAAAAAATTAGAATCAAACTCCGTTCATACGACCACAATTTAGTGGATAAATCAACGGAGAAAATCGTAAAGACAGTACGTACCTCAGGTGCCGTAGTGACTGGACCGATTCCGCTGCCAAACGAGAAAAAGATCTTCACAGTATTGCGTTCTCCGCACGTGAATAAAAAATCTCGGGAGCAGTTTCAGTTGCGTACACACACGCGTCTTATTGAGATCTATACACCGACTCAGAAGACAGTTGACGCATTATCTAAATTGGAATTGCCCAGCGGGGTTGATATTCAGGTTAAATTAACCTAAGTATTCACGATTCCCACCTTTGGGGAACGATTTCATTTTTTTTGATGGCAAAATATGTACAACTATCCGAAAGGAATTAGTACATTTGCGCCCTTTTTGAAAAGTATTACGCGAACGGCGCAATTGCGCTGAACGCTGTTACCATAAAAATTTTTCGACAGTGAACGGAATAATTGGTAAGAAACTCGGTATGACCAGTATTTTTAACGAAGCTGGACAGCAAATCGCCTGTACATTGGTAGAAGCTGGACCATGTGTCGTTACTCAGGTTAAAGACGAGGAAACGGATGGCTACTATGCACTTCAACTTGGTTTTGAAGAAGCAAAAGCCAAAAACACCAGCCAGCCAATGGCTGGACATTTTGAAAAAGCAGGAACATCTCCTAAGCGCAAGTTGATTGAGTTTAGAGATACTGACCTTAATAAAGCAATCGGCGATACGGTAACCGTAGAAGATGTGTTTGAGGAAGGTGATGTAGTTCATGCAATTGGTCGCACCAAAGGAAAAGGTTTCCAAGGGGTTGTTAAACGTCATAATTTCCGAGGTGTTGGTGATGCAACACACGGTCAACACAACAGACAAAGGGCACCTGGATCTATTGGTCAAGCATCTTATCCAGCACAAGTTTCGAAAGGAATGCGTATGGCAGGGCGAATGGGTGGAACCAGAGTGAAGGTCAAAAATCTAAAAATAGTTAAGGTATTCCCAGAAAAGAACCTACTGGTTGTTTCAGGTGCAATTCCAGGCCACAAAGGGTCAACTATTATTATCGAAAAGAAATAATCTTTCAAATTTAAGTAATTATGAAAGTTGATGTTTTAAATACTCAGGGCAAGAGCGCAGGAAGATCTGTGGATTTACCTGATTCAATATTTGGCATAGAGCCAAATGAGCATGCAGTTTGGCTTGCAGTCAAGCAATATTTGGCTCACCAACGTCAAGGTACACACAAAGCCAAAGAGAAAGGTGAAATCAAAGGTTCCACCAGAAAGTTGGTAAAACAAAAAGGAACTGGTGGTGCAAGAAAGGGTAGTATCAAATCTGGTCTTTTCCGCGGTGGTGGAAGAATGTTTGGGCCACGACCAAGAAACTATTCAGTAAAGCTTAATAAGAAAGTAAGAGCATTAGCTAAAATGTCCGCACTTTCTGCAAAAGCAGCAGAAGGAAGTATCGTCGTAATGGAAGATTTTTCATTCGATGCTCCAAAAACTAGTGCTTTTAGAGATATTGTAACTTCTTTGGAGTTAACTGGCAAGAAGGCACTCTTTGTAACTGGAGATCTTGAGTCAGAAGTAGTAAGGTCAGGAAGTAATATCCCTAAAGTTTCCATCATGAGAGCTCAGGACTTGAATACTTACAAAGTGATGGCCAATGATACTTTGATTTTATGCGAAGGCGCAGTTGAGAAACTGAAAGCAATTCACAATAATTAATTGATTTAGCAATAACCATTTGTTATGGCAAGAAATATTTTAATAAAACCAATCATCACGGAGAAATCAGACAAATTGTCTGAGAATCTGTCTCAGTTTTCTTTCATTGTTGATAAGAAAGCAAACAAACTTGAGATTAGAAAAGCCGTCGAAGAGCAATATTCAGTAACTGTTGAATCGGTTAATACTGCAATTATGCCTTCAAAATCAAAAAGCCGTAACACGAGAGCGGGTTTGATTAAGGGGAGAAAATCAGCTTACAAAAAGGCCATCGTGACCTTAGCTGAAGGAGAAGATTTGAACTTGTACGGAGAACTTTAATTAGTTCTTTTAAAAATTTAAGAATAAGAAATTTTTAAGCAATGCCAGTAAAAAAGTATAAGCCAATTACACCGGGATTACGAACGAAAGTTAGTAACGCATTTACTGAGGTAACAACCAGTAAGCCGGAGAAGTCATTATTGGCTCCTTTGAAAAAGTCGGGGGGACGTAATAACCAAGGTCGTATGACCATGAGGTACAGAGGTGGTGGACACAAACGTCGTTACAGAATCATCGATTTCAAAAGAAATAAAGATGGAATAGCTGCAACAGTACTATCTATCGAGTATGATCCGAACAGAACCGCTTTCATCGCATTGGTTGAATATACTGACGGCGAAAAAAGGTACATTATTGCTCCAAACGGATTAAATGTTGGCGATACTGTTCAATCAGGTAAAACCGCTACTCCGGATATTGGAAACACAATGTTCTTAGCAGATATTCCTTTAGGTTCAAACATTCATGCAATTGAATTGGAACCAGGCAAAGGAGCTTCATTAGTTAGAAGTGCAGGTACAACTGCAACTTTGATGGGGCGTGAAGGGAGATATGCGGCAATCAAATTGCCATCAGGCGAGGTAAGAAGAATCCTTTTGACTTGTAGAGCGACTATCGGTACTACTTCAAATCCAGACCACGGTTTGGAGGTATTTGGTAAAGCAGGTAGAAAGCGGTGGTTGGGTAGAAGACCACGTGTAAGAGGGGTAGTAATGAATCCAGTTGATCACCCGATGGGTGGTGGTGAAGGTAAATCCTCTGGAGGACACCCACGTTCACGTAATGGTATCATGTCTAAAGGACAGAAAACTCGTAACAATAAGAAGCATTCAAGTAAACTTATTATTTCTCGTCGTAAGAAGTAATCACTTTAAAAAAGTAGCATAATATGGCTCGTTCAATAAGAAAAGGACCTTATGTTTTTCACAAACTTTTGACTAAAATCGAAAGAGCGAAGGATTCCAAAAAAAAGCAGGTAATCAAAACCTGGTCAAGAGCATCAATGATTGTTCCTATTATGGTAGGAGAGACAATCGCTGTTCACAATGGAAAAACTTTTGTTCCAGTTTATGTCACTGAGAATATGGTAGGCCACAAGTTGGGGGAATTCTCACCAACACGTACCTATAAAGGTCATACTGGAAATAGATAATCTAATTAAACGCTGTATAAAAATTATATACAATGGAAGCAGTAGCGAAACTTAAAAATTGCCCGATGTCTGCTCGCAAAATGCGATTAGTAGTAGATAACATTCGCGGGAAAAAGGTAGATGACGCATTGTCAATCTTAAAATTTACCAAGCGGGAATCAGCAATTTTTTTAGAAAAAGTGCTTTTGTCAGCAATTGCAAACTGGGAGAACAAAACTGATCACTCAGAAAGTGCTGCTGAATACGACTTATATATCAAAACCGCTTTTGTGGATGGTGGCTCTTTCTTGAAAAGATTGAGAACAGCTCCTCAAGGTCGCGGACATAGAATTCGCAAACGTACAAATCACGTAACGTTAGTAGTAGAGAATAGAGTTCCTGTTCAAGGATATGATGATGTGGCGGAAGAAGTAGCTACTGACGAAGAAGAATAAATTTTTAACTTAATACCAATTCACCATTAATTATGGGTCAAAAAACAAATCCAATTGGTAATCGTCTCGGGATAATTCGCGGTTGGGAATCTAACTGGTACGGAGGCAAGGATATGGCTAAGAAGGTAGTCGAAGATGAAAAAATCAGAAAATACCTTAGAGCACGTATCCCAAAAGGTGGAGTAGCACGAATCATCATTGAGCGTACGCTTAAAAGAATCACTGTTACGATTCACACTTCTCGACCAGGTATTATTATCGGTAAAGGAGGATCTGAGGTTGATCGAGTAAGAGAAGAGTTGAAAAAGCTAACAAATCAGGATGTACAGATCAACATTGTTGAAATCCGCAAACCTGAATTAGATGCCTATATTGTTGGAGAATCAATTGCGAAGCAAATTGAATCTCGTATCAACTACAGAAGAGCAATCAAAGCAGCGATTCAATCTACAACTCGTGCAGGTGGAGAAGGGATCAAAGTAAGAATCTCGGGTAGATTGAACGGAGCAGAGATGGCTCGTTCAGAAGAATATAAAGAGGGGCGTACCCCACTCCATACTTTCCGTGCAGATATAGATTATGCTTTAGTTGAAGCATTAACCGTTTATGGTAAAATCGGTATCAAAGTATGGATCATGAAAGGTGAGGTGTTAGGAAAACGCGACCTTTCTCCAAATGTGGGACAAGGTCAGGATAAAGGAGGTCGAGGTGGCCGAGGTGGCGGAGATAGAAGAGGCGGCGGCGGACGCGACCGTAGAGGCGGCGGCGGCCGTGGAAGAGGCGGTAACCGTGGAGGTGGTCGTGGTGGAGATAGAAGAGGTTAATTAAAGTTTTAGTTTATAATTAATATTTGAAAATATTGAGCTATCTTCGCGGCCGATTTCGATCACGGGGGCTCAAAATTCATTAGAAATAGAAATTTTTAGCGATGCTACAACCGAAAAGAACTAAATATCGTAAGCAGCAGAAGGGTAGAATCAAGGGCTTAGCCTACAAAGGCAGCAAAGTTTCTTTTGGCTCTTTTGGTCTTAAATCTTTGGATACGGCGATGATTACCAATCGTCAGTTGGAGTCTGCGCGTATCGCCATGACCCGACACATGAAAAGGGAGGGAAATGTTTGGATTCGAATTTTTCCTGATAAACCAATTACCTCCAAGCCTTTAGAGGTAAGGATGGGAAAGGGTAAAGGAGCCTTAGACCATTGGGTAGCTGTTGTTAAACCTGGTAGAATTATGTTTGAGTTGGACGGCGTGACCGAAGCAGTAGCAAGAGAAGCATTAAGGTTGGCAGCTCAGAAATTACCAGTAGCAACAAAAACAGTCATTCGTCCAGATTACGACGGGGAATAAATAAGACCACTATTTTAAATTTATAAAAATGGCATCAAAGAAATTTTTGGAATTACAGGAGTTGTCGGAAGAGCGCTTGCAAGCTGAGTTAGCTGCAACAGAGAATGATTATAGAAAATTGCAGATGGACAACGCATTGAAGGGATTGGACAATCCATTAGAACTAAGAGCAATGCGTCGCGATGTTGCAAGGTTAAACACGGAAATTCGTCGTCGGGAATTAGCAAATGCTACTCCAGAAGAGTTGGCAAAGCGTTCTCGAATCCGTGCAAGAAGAAGCCGAAAGCACTAATAATTTTATTTGAAAATTTTTCAATCGAGATAAAATGAGCGAAGAAAGAAAATCGCGTAAAACAAGAACTGGCGTAGTAACAAGCAATAAAATGCAGAAAACGATTTCTGTAGAAGTTCGCAGAAGTTTACGTCACCCATTATACGGCAAGGCAATGAAGCGTTCAAAGAAATTTGTCGTGCATGATGAGAATCAAGAAGCAGGGATCGGTGATTTAGTGAAAATCTCAGAAACAAGGCCATTGAGTAAAAACAAAAGATGGCGTTTGGTACAAATTATTGAAAAAGCGAAATAATATCAAGAAGGCTTTGCCTTCATATAATTTTTTTGAATCATGATTCAGCAAGAAAGTCGTTTAAAAGTAGCAGATAACAGTGGCGCGAAAGAAGCGCTATGTATCCGCGTTTTGGGTGGAACGAAGCGTCGTTACGCTTCAGTGGGAGATATGATAGTGGTGACGGTTAAAGATGTTTCACCAGGAGGTATTAAGAAAGGTGCAATCTCCAAGGCTGTTGTCGTTCGTACCAAAAAGGAAATCCGAAGAAAAGATGGTTCCTACATCAGATTCGATGACAATGCAATTGTTTTGTTGTCAGATGCATTGGAGCCACGAGGTACTCGTATTTTCGGACCTGTTGCACGTGAGTTAAGAGATAAGGACTTTATGAGAATTGTATCATTAGCACCCGAAGTACTTTAAATTTTCGATTGAAAAAACATTTAGGACAATGTCAAAAAAATCTAATAAATCCGTAAAGCAGGTAAAGTTGCACGTCCGTAAAGACGATGTAGTTAAAGTACTTGCTGGAAAAGATAAAGGAGCAGAAGGGAAAATACTTCAGGTTTTCCCAGCCAAGCAGCGAGTCTTGGTAGAAGGAATCAATATGGTGACAAAGCACCAGAAGCCTACTCAACAAGATGAGGGTGGATTGATTAAGAAAGAAGCTCCTATTCATGTTTCTAACCTTATGGTAGTTGACCCAAAAACAGGTGACGCTAGTCGTATCGGTAGAAAAGAAGTGAATGGAAAATTAGTTCGATATTCTAAGAAATCTGGTGAAATTATATCATAATGAAAGATTACGTACCAAGTCTAAGAAAAAAATACCAAGACGAAGTAGTCAGCAAGTTGATGGAGCAATTCCAGTACTCAACGGTAATGCAAGTTCCTCGTCTTAAAAAAATCGCTCTAAACCAAGGTGTTGGGGGCGCTACTCAAGATAAGAAATTGGTGGAGTCTGCTCTAAAAGAGATGACACTAATTGCAGGTCAAAAAGCTGTTCCTACCAAAGCAAAGAAATCAGTCTCTAACTTTAAGTTGAGAGATGGTATGCCAATCGGCGCAAGAGTGACTTTGAGAAATGAGCGAATGTGGGAATTTTTGGAACGATTGATCAATGTTTCTTTACCACGTGTACGTGACTTTAGAGGAATCAACGACAAAAGTTTTGATGGAAGGGGTAACTACTCAATGGGGGTTACAGAGCAAATTATCTTTCCAGAGATTAACTTAGACAAGATCAACAAAATTACAGGAATGGATATCACGTTTGTGACATCAGCCAACACCGACGCCGAAGCCTTAGCTTTGCTCAAGTTGTTAGGTCTTCCATTCAAAAATCAAAGAAATAACAACAACTAATATGGCGCGTAAAGCAGTAATCGCAAGAGAACACAAGCGTGAGCGTATGGTCGCTAAATACGCAGCTCTTCGCAAGAAATTGAAAGAGGAAGGGAAATGGGAAGAATTAGACAAACTACCTCGAAATGGTTCAAAAGTTCGTTTACACAATAGATGTCAACTGACTGGAAGGCCAAAAGGGTACATGCGGCAATTCGGTATTAACCGTGTGACTTTCAGAAAAATGGCGTTAGAGGGAAAAATTCCTGGAGTAACGAAAGCCAGTTGGTAAATTTCAAAACGATAATTCTAAATCATTTTTATAATGGTAACTGATCCAATAGCGGACTATTTAACTCGAATTCGTAACGCACAAGGTGCTGGTCATCGAATGGTTGAAATTCCTTCATCAAAGATGAAGAAAAGTATCACCGAGATACTTTACGATCAAGGGTTTATCCACAAATACAAATTTGAGGAAGGCAGTGGGCCACAAGGTACTATCAAGATAGCTTTGAAGTATGATGGTTCTACTACTAAGCCTGTAATTCATAAATTGCAGCGAATTAGCAAACCTGGTTTACGTAAATATGCAGATGTTGAAAATCTTCCGCGTGTAATTAATGGTTTGGGAATAGCAATTATTTCTACATCCAAAGGTGTCATGACTGGCAAAAAGGCTCGACAAGAAAATGTAGGCGGTGAAATTCTTTGTTACGTCCACTAATTTGGGTTCATTTAGAAAGTTTTAAATTTAAGAATCATGTCAAGAATTGGAAAAGCACCAGTAAGCATACCAGGCGGAGTCAGTATTGATGTTAGCCAAGGTAATGTGGTGACTGTAAAGGGTCCAAAAGGAGAATTGAAGCAACAGGTTGACCCAGCTATTACTCTAAAAATTGAGGATGGAACTGTAGAGTTTGCACGTCCTACTGAAGCTCCAAGGCATAAGGCAATGCACGGTTTGTACCGTTCACTGGTCAATAATATGGTACATGGAGTTTCCAATGGATGGGAAAAGGAGTTGGAATTGATTGGGGTAGGGTATAGAGTGAAAAATACTGGTCAATTGTTGGAATTGACAATTGGATATTCTCACCCGATTTACTTCTACATTCCTGATGAGGTGAAATTGGAGACCGAGTCCGAAAAAGGAAAAACACCACGTATTAAACTGAACAGCATTGACAAGCAATTACTTGGACAAGTCGCTGCGAAAATCAGAGCGTTCAGAAAACCAGAGCCTTATAAAGGAAAAGGTATCAGGTATGTTGGTGAATATGTAAGAACAAAAGCTGGTAAAACAGCTGCTAAATAATTTCTTTACCACAGATTTTATAAATTTTTTAGAATGGCATTTAGTAAAGAATCAAGGCGTAAAAAGATTCAACTTAGAATCCGAAAAAACGTAAAAGGAACGAACGAACGTCCGAGACTTAGTGTTTATAGAAGCAATAGCTCAATATATTGTCAGTTAATAGATGATGTCAAAGGTGCTACAATTGCTGCAGCTTCTAACAAATCAGAAGGTGTTAACAACAGCGGCAACAAGGTGGAGCAAGCAAAAGAGGTTGGAAAGGCAATAGCTGCTGCAGCCAAAGGTGCGAACATTGAAAACGTGGTTTTTGACAGGGGTGGATATTTGTATCATGGTCGCGTGAAAGCATTGGCAGAAGGTGCTCGCGAAGGCGGTCTTAATTTTTAAGAACCAGTTAAATTGAATTAATCAATATTATGGCTTATAACAATAGGAACAACAAGAAAAGGGTAAAACCTACAGAAACTGACCTGAAAGAAAAAATGGTGGCACTTAATCGTGTAGCTAAAGTGACTAAAGGTGGTCGTACTTTCAGTTTTGCTGCGATAGTAGTGGTTGGTGATGGAAAAGGGACCGTTGGGCACGGATTGGGTAAGGCAAGAGATGTGCAACTGGCAATTTCAAAGGCAGTTGATGATGCAAAGAAAAACCTAATCAAAGTTCCAATTCACAATGGAACCATCCCTCATGCACAAAAAGGGAAATATGGTGCTGGTAAGGTCTTGATCAAGCCTGCATCTGAAGGAACAGGTGTAATTGCTGGTGGTGCGATGCGTGCTATCCTAGAAATTGCAGGTGTTCAGAATGTATTGGCAAAATCTCAGGGCTCATCAAATGCCCATAACGTAATAAAAGCAACTGTTGACGCATTGTCTCGTTTGAATAGTCCGATGGAGGTCGCAAGAAGAAGAGGTATTTCAATGGACAAGGTATTTGCAGGATAATTAAATAAAACTCAATTCATAGCAAAATGAAAAAAGTAAAAATTACTCAGGTGAAAAGCGTTATTGACCGTTCAAAGCGTCAAAAAGCGACTATGATTGCACTTGGATTGAAAAAAATGAATCAAACCAAAGAACACACTGCAACACCGCAAGTTCTTGGTATGATTAAGAAAGTTGAGCATTTATTAAAAGTTGAAGAAGCATAAGTCAAAATAGACTGAGCGACTTAATAAATTTCTAAAAATGAAATTAAGTAATTTAAAACCGGCTACTGGAGCTACCAAGTCAAGAAAACGTATTGCAAGAGGAACAGGATCTGGAAGAGGTGGTACTGCTACACGTGGACACAAAGGTGCAAAATCTCGTTCTGGTTGGAAAAGCAAAAGAAATTTTGAGGGTGGACAAATGCCATTGGCAATGCGTTTGCCTAAGGTCGGATTTAAAAATACTGACAAAATTTATTATGTGCCAATGAATTTGGCAACATTAGAAGACATAGCAAAAAAGTACAGCACGACTGAAATTAGTCTGGACTTTTTAGTTGAAAAAGGAATAGTAAAAAAGACTTCGAAGGTAAAAATACTGGGTAATGGTGAGTTGAGTAAGAAAGTTACTGTAACTGCACATGCCTGCTCAGCATCGGCAAAACAAACTATAGAGAATCTAGGCGGTAGTGTTAACCTTGTATAATCATTTTAAATGAAAAAGTTTTTTACGACCCTCCAGAATATCTGGAAGATCAAGGAATTGCGTGAGAGAATCATGTTTACCTTAGCCTTAATATTCGTTTATCGAATTGGGGCTTACATTGTATTGCCTGGTGTTATGCCTGAGGCTCTTGAAGCCGCCACTCAAGGAAGTGGGGACGCGAGTAGTCTTCTGGGCCTAATCAATGTTTTCACTGGTGGTGCTTTTAACAACGCAGCCATCATGGCATTAGGAGTAATGCCTTACATTACAGCTTCCATCATTGTTCAATTGCTTGGATTCGCTGTACCGTATTTTCAGAGACTCCAACAAAAAGAAGGTGAATCTGGAAGAAAGAAAATTACCCAAATTACAAGATTGCTTACATTAGCAATTACTTTAGTTCAAGGTGGTGGATATTTGAAATACATCCAAAGTCTTGGTGCTGTAGATCCGAACATACCGCAAAGTATTTTCTGGATATCTAACATTATCATCTTAGCCACAGGAACTATATTTGCCATGTGGTTGGGTGAGAAAATTACAGATAGAGGGGTTGGAAATGGTATTTCACTTTTGATAACCATTGGTATCATTGCGAGTTTGCCAGGTGCATTCGCATTCGAAATTGAAACCATGTTAGGTGACGGTGGAGGAGGACCAATCTTACTAGTTGCTGAAATGGCCATACTCTTTGTAGTAATGATGGCAACAGTCCTTATTGTACAAGGAGTTAGGAAAATTCCAATTCAGTTTGCGAAACGAATGGTTGGAAGAGGCGCTGCCGATATGCCAGCTGCTGGTTCAAGAGATTACATTCCATTGAAAGTAAATGCGGCGGGTGTAATGCCAATTATCTTTGCTCAAGCATTGATGTTCTTACCTTCTACAGTTGCACAATTTGCAGGCGCTGGGGGACCTGGTTCATTCTTGAGTTCATTAAATGATTTCACATCATTACCTTATAATATCATTTACTTCTTCTTAGTAGTTATCTTTACCTATATCTACACAGCATTGATTGTGAATCCACAACAATACGCAGAGTACTTGAAGCGTCAGAATGCATTTGTTCCAGGTATAAAACCGGGTAAACCAACTGCTGATTTTATCGATTCAGTAACGACACGAATCACATTACCGGGTTCTGTCTTCTTGGGAATCATTTCAATTTTCCCTGCAATTGCAGCAGCGTTTGGTGTGAATGTAGCTTTCGCTATGTTCTTCGGAGGAACATCATTGCTTATTTTAGTAGGTGTTGTTTTGGATACATTACAACAAATAGAAAGTTATTTATTGATGCGTCGTTATGACGGATTGGTAAAATCTGGAAAGATTCAAGGAAGAAGTACCAGCCGACTACAACAGATTGGCTCAGGTATGTAAATTCATTTCTGAATTTTTACTAAACCAATATAATGATATATTACAAGACCAACGAAGAGATTGAGAAGATAAGAGAATCGTGCCTGTTGGTTTGTAAAACCCTTGCTTTGGTAGGAAGCATGCTGAAACCAGGTGTTACTGGAGAAGATATTGACAAAGAAGCCGAAGCATTCATCCGAGATAGTGGTGCTGTACCAGGATTCAAAGGATATAGAGGCTTTCCAGCAACACTTTGTATTTCACCAAATAGTTGTATTGTTCACGGTGTTCCAAGCAAGACTCCTTTTAAAGAAGGCGATATTGTTTCGGTTGATTGTGGAACTTATATGAATGAGTTTTACGGCGATGCAGCTTATACCTTTGCAATTGGCGATGTTTCAGAAGAAGTGATGAAATTGTTGAATATTACAAACGCTTCCTTATACAGAGGAATTGAAAATGCGAGAGTCGGAAATAGGTTAGGTGATATCAGTTTCGCCATCCAAGATTTTACTCAAAGAGTTCATAAATACTCTGTAGTAAGAGAGTTGGTTGGACATGGTTTAGGTAAGAATCTCCATGAAGAACCAGAAGTTCCAAATTTTGGTAAACGAGGAAGAGGTATCAAATTGTCACCTGGGTTGGTCATAGCAGTTGAGCCCATGATAAATTTGGGGCGAAAGGAAGTAAGAACCCTTGATGACGGTTGGTCAGTGTTGACGAGAGATAATCAAATGTCTGCACATTATGAACATACCATTGCTATCACCGAAAATGGTCCAGATATTTTGAGTAACCATAGTTTTGTCGAAGAAGCGATTGATAAAAATCCAAATTTAAAAAGCATCGAATCAGCTGAAGCTATTTTAGGATAAATTCAAAGAAAATAACATCAAAAATTTTGGTGAAAAAAAGTGTAAAATTTAATTATCTTTGCGCTCCAATTTTCAAAATTTATGGCTAAAAAGAATTTGATTAAACAAGACGGAACAATTGAAGAGGCACTTTCCAACGCAATGTTCCGTGTAAGATTAGAAAATGACCACTTAATTGTGGCTACTATTTCAGGCAAAATGCGTATGCACTACATCCGAATTTTGCCAGGAGATAAAGTTTCAGTTGAAATGTCCCCGTATGATTTAACGCGAGGACGTATTACTTATAGATACAAATAAAATAATTTAAAATGAAGGTTAAAGCTTCAGTAAAAAAACGTTCGGCAGATTGTAAAATCGTAAGACGGAAAGGACGTATTTACGTAATCAATAAGAAAAATCCTAAGTTCAAGCAACGTCAAGGATAATCTATAAATTTTTAAAACAATAGTCTAATGGCACGTATTGCTGGTAATGATTTGCCAAGAAATAAAAGAGGCGTTATTAGCTTGACCTATATCTACGGTGTAGGAAGTTCAAGAGCAAAAGAGATTTTGGATAAAGCTGGTGTAGATGTGAACACAAAAGTTCAAGACTGGACGGATGATAACATTCGTAGTATCTCTGGTATTATTCAAACTGAATATACTGTAGAAGGTGAACTTCGCTCTGAGATTCAATTGAACATTAAGCGTTTGATGGATATTGCATCGTATCGAGGGCTACGTCACAGAAAAGGGTTGCCAGTAAATGGTCAACGTACCAAAACAAATGCGCGTACCAGAAAAGGGAAGCGTAAGACAGTTGCAAATAAAAAGAAGGTAACTAAGTAATTAGTTGCAATCATTTTTTGATAATCATATTTCAATTTTAATATGGCAAAGAAAGTAAAAAAGAAAAAGGTAAAAGTTGATCCAGAAGGCATTGTTTACATCAAAGCAAGTTTCAACAATATCATTATTTCTGTTACTAACAAAGCAGGAGATGTAATTTCTTGGGGTTCAGCAGGTAGATCTGGATTTAGAGGTTCCAAGAAAAATACACCTTATGCAGCTCAACAAGCTTCCGGTACTGCTTGTAAATTTGCGCACGATGCAGGTTTAAGGTCAGTAGAAGTATTTGTGAAAGGACCAGGTTCTGGAAGAGAAGCAGCAATTCGTGCTATCGATCAGAATGGTATCAAAGTAATGAAAATTACGGATGTTACTCCTATCCCTCACAACGGTTGTCGTCCTCCGAAAAAACGTCGTGTATAATTTTTTTTCCTTTAGTTGTAATTTATTGTAATGGCAAGATATACTGGACCAAAACAGAAAAAAGCAAGAGCATTCGGTGAGGCTATTTACGGCCCAAGTAAAGCTTTTGAAAGAAAAAAATACCGTCCTGGTCAGCACGGGCAAGCAAGAAGAAGAGGTCAGAAATCTGATTATTCTAACCAATTGATGGAAAAGCAAAAAGCTAAGTACACTTATGGTTTGTTAGAAAAGCAGTTCCGTAACTTATTTGTGGAAGCAAGTAGAAAGGGTGGTGTAACTGGTGAAGTTTTACTTCAGTTGTTAGAATCGAGATTAGATAACACTGTATTTCGATTAGGATTAGGCCGCACCAGGCGCCAAGCGCGTCAGTTGGTTTCTCACAAACATATCACAGTAAATGGAAGGTTAGTTAATATTCCATCTATGAAATTGAAGCCAGGTGATATTGTAGGTGTCAAAGGTAAGTCTAAGGAATTGGAACTTATTCAAGATAGCGCAGGAAAAAGTGATTCTCGCAAATTTGGATGGTTGGAGTACAATCCTGACAAATTTGAAGGTGTATTCTTGGAGCCACCTACACGTGAGCAAATTCCTGAAAACATCAACGAACAGCTCATCGTCGAGCTTTATTCAAAATAAAACATATTTCCATTGCCCGATTTTCTCAAAATTGGGCAATGGATTTTTCTATTTGGTTTTTCAAAACCGAGTTAACAGTTCTTTCATACAAAAGTCCAAACTTAAATTATGAGTATTCTTAATTTTCAAAAGCCAGACAAAATCGTTCTTCAAAAAGCAGATGATTTTGAAGGGACATTTGAATTTAAACCCCTTGAGCCTGGTTTCGGACAAACCGTTGGAAACTCACTCAGAAGAGTTTTACTTTCATCTTTAGAAGGGTACGCGATTTCAGCAATACGTATTGCTGGTGTAGAACACGAATTCTCTACTATCAAAGGTGTGACACAAGATGTCGTTGACATTGTCATGAATTTGAAACAAATCAGAATTAAGCAGTTGATTTCTGAAGAAGAAATTGGTTCTGAAAAAATATACTTGACTATTACTGGTAAAGACCAGTTTCTCGCTGGTGATATTGAAGAGTTTACTAATGTTTTCAAGATTATGAATCCCGATTTAGTGATTTGTAACATGGAGCCATTTGTAAATCTTGAAATGGAATTGACCATCACCAAAGGTCGAGGATATGTTCCGGCTGATGAAAATTTACCTAAAGATGCGCCAATTGGGGTAATCCCGGTAGATGCGATTTATACGCCTATCAAAAACGTTTCTTACAAAATTGAGAACACTCGTGTTGGTCAAAGAACTGATTACGAGAAATTAACGATTGATGTAAAAACGGATGGTACGATCCACCCAGAAGATGCAATCAAAGAAGCATCAAGAATCATGATTCAACACTTGATGTTAATTACGGATGAAAACATCACATTCGATGATGCAACAAGTCGTCAAGATGATATCGTTGATGAGCACATCTTGCACATGCGTAAGTTGTTGAAAACTTCTTTGGAAGATTTAGATTTATCAGTAAGAGCATACAACTGCTTGAAAGCTGCTAAAATCAACATTCTTGCGGACTTAGTAAGATATGATACCCATGAATTATTGAAGTTCAGAAACTTCGGTAAGAAATCGTTGGTTGAAATCGAAGAATTATTAGTTGAAAAAGGTCTTACATTTGGTATGGATCTTTCTAAATATAAATTGGACGAAGAGTAAAACCTTCTCTACTAATAAATTTGGCTGATGTGGCGGGGGATATTCGTCGTCACTATATTTAAAAAACAACTGCAATTACTGAATAGCTGAAAGTGCTGCCAAACACAAACAATAATTTCAGTGAAAAGTGTTGCGAGGATAAAAATTTTCTCAAATGAGACATGGTAAAAAGTTCAACCATTTAGGACGTAAAAAAGGACATAGAAGAGCATTGCTTAAAAACATGGCTTGTTCCTTAATCGAACACAAAAGAATCAACACCACTGTAGCCAAAGCAAAAGCTTTGCGACTTTATGTTGAGCCTTTGATAACCAAAGCAAAATCCAACACGACACACTCAAGAAGGGTGGTGTTTAGTTACTTACAAAGTAAAGAGGCTATCAAAGAATTGTTTGGACCAGTCGCTGATAAAGTAGCAACAAGACCTGGTGGTTATGTACGTGTGATAAGAACTGGTTTCCGTAAAGGAGATGGAGCTGAAATGGCCATGATCGAATTTGTAGATTTTAATAATGACTACGCAGCTGGAAAATCTGGTGAAGGTGGTAAAGCTAAAAAACGTAGAAGTAGAAGAGGTGGTGCCAAGAAGACCGCTGCTGCCGCAGCAGGTGCTGTCGCTGCAACTGGAACTGCTGCTGCTACTGTGGTAGAAGATGCAGTTGAAGAAGTACAAGAAGCTGTTGTAGAAACAGTAGTTGAAGAGACTCCAGTTGTTGAAGCTGCTGCTGAAGAAGTTGTTACAGAAAAAATCGTAGAAAACGTTGGCGATGAAGACCCTGAATTAGCTGCATTGAACGCAAAAGTTGAGGAGGATTCAACAACTACTTCTGACGAAGAGGAATAAGATTTACGCAATTAAGCAAATAAATAACGTTCTTAGAGAAATTCTGTGGTCAGGTCGAAGTGAAAATTTATTGACTGATAAGGAACGCTCAAAAAATAAGTTCCCGATTTCAAAAATAAGTGAAGGAAAAGCGATTGATAATGAGGTTTTTCGAGCTAATTTTTTGAATTGAAGAGGGAAGTTACTTTTTGAGTAATACTAAGGAAAAGAAAATTTTAACTTAGGATTGACTCAATTCACAAGATTTGTATAAGAACCATAAATAATAGTAAGCGGCATTCGATTCATTTCGTCTGCCGCTTTTTTTAATGTAGAATCGAATTTATTTCAGAATAAACTCTAATTAGCAGTCAGGATTTTGAATCGAAAATAAAAGAGTAATAATGGATAAAACACAACAAGGCCACGTAAAATCAAACATAAAAGGTGCAGTAGAAACCATAGAATTCTATCACCCATCTCATAATTCCCTTCCGGGTAATTTATTGGCTAAATTGGCGGATACGGTAACGGCAGCAGGCAAGAATGATAAAGTGAAAGTAATCATTTTGAAAAGCGCGGGAGATCGCACTTTTTGTGCTGGAGCAAGTTTTGATGAATTAATTGCAATCAATAATACGCGTGTTGGTAAGAAGTTCTTTATGGGATTTGCCAATGTAATTAATGCTATGCGAAAATGTCCAAAGTTTATCATTGGTAGAGTGCAAGGAAAAACAGTTGGAGGTGGAGTAGGATTGGCATCTGCCACTGATTATTGTATCGCTACCAAGTACGCCTCTGTAAAGTTGAGTGAATTGGCTGTAGGAATTGGCCCATTTGTGGTCGGCCCTGCTGTGGAGCGCAAAATGGGAACTTCCGCATTTACACATCTCGCTATTAATGCAACAGAATGGCAAACAGCCGAATGGGCAAAAGAGAAAGGTTTGTTCAATGAAGTCTTTAAATCGGTAGAACAAGTGGATGAATATGTTGACCATTTATGTGAGAAGTTGATAAACTCTAATCCAGAAGCCATGTCAATGCTCAAAAAAGTATTTTGGAAGGGAACAGAGGATTGGGATAAACTTTTGAAAGAAAGAGCGGCAATGAGCGGCAAATTAGTGCTTTCCGATTTTTCTAAAAAGGCAATTGGAAAGTTTACCAATAAAGCATAGAGTATCGTCGGAGCTAACTGGATGAATAAACCATTGATTATGAAAAAAATACTGCAATTATTTTTAACGACCTTTCTTCTCCTAAATCTATTATCAGCTCAATCTGATTTAGAAAAAGCGCTTTATGATTTGCCTGACATTCGTTTTGAAAAAATCAAAACGCCAGATGGTTTTGAATCGGCCTACTTGGTGAATATCAAGCAGCCGTTGGATCATACCGACCCATCCAAAGGTCATTTCTACCAACGAGTATGGTTTAGTCATAGCGGGTTTGATAAACCAACCGTTATTAATACCGCAGGGTACCATTGTAAAGCCAATCGAATTTATGAGCCTACAAAATTGTTGAATGCTAACCAATTGAGAGTGGAACATCGCTTCTTCGGAACTTCAATTCCTGAGAATATGGAGGAGCAATACCAGTATCTCAATATGGAGCAGGCTACAGCTGATTTGCATAAAGTAAGAGAGGTGTTTGGTCAATTATACAAAAACAAATGGTTGGCAACTGGAATCAGTAAAGGTGGAATGACAACTATTTATTATAAATACTTTTACCCAAATGATGTAGATGTTTCTATTCCATACGTGGCGCCAATTGATACAACCTTTGAAGACCCACGGATTTATGATTTTTTAAATAATCAGGGAAGTGTGGAATGTCGAACGGACATCCGAGAAGTTCAAGATAGAATGTTAGCTGACAGGGAAGAGGCGATGGTTCGTCTCAAATGGCATTCTAAAGGAAAAGGATATACTTTCGATTATTTAGGTTTTGAAAGGGCTTATGAGTATTCAGTTTTGGAGTATCCATTTAGTTTTTGGCAAATGGGGAATGATTGCAAAAAGATACCTGCGCCAGATGTTCCGATGGATGATTTGATTGAATACTTCAATGAGGTGGTTGGAATGGGTTTATTTTCAGATCAAGAAATTAAAACTTATGGTTCTCACTATTATCAAGCGGCAACACAAACTGGTTATTATGGATACGAGACCAAGCCATTTGGGGAGGCGCTAAAAGCAAGTCCTGAAAAGCCACATGCTGCTTTTATTCCAAACAAAATGCCTTTCAAATATGATAATACTTTAAGTAAAAAAGTCTATAAATGGGCGACTACAAAAGGCGATAATATGGTTTACATCTATGGAAACTTAGATACTTGGACGGCAGCTGGAGTTCCAAAATCAAAGCAACCAAATTCGATTTGGTTCTTTATGGATGGTAAAGCTCATGGTGACGCACGTATCAAAAACATGAATCAGAAAGAACATAAAAAGTTGATCAAACACATGGAGAAGTGGTTGGATATGGAGATTGAAGAGAAGGCGAGGCCTTAGTTCTCGTTTAGTTTTTTGAACTACAAAAGGCACAAAAGATAACAAAAGTCATTTTGCTTTTGTGAATCTTTTGTGCCTTTTGTGGTTTTACAATTTCATTATTCCCATAAAAAAATTTGTAATTCCCTGATAATCAATAGATATTTGAATCGCAAACGATTTTCATACTATAGAGAAAAACATAATCCAGATGGCAGTTCAATTACCAGAACTCAACAAGCGGTATTACACAACCGGCGAGGTAGCTAAATTTTTTAATGTTACTAGCGCAACAATTCGTTATTGGGAAAGTAAATTTTCCCTTCTTCAAGCACATAAGTTTGGCAACGGCGAGCGAAGATTTCGTGCTGATCAAGTTGAGTTGATTCAGAAGATTCACCTTTTAGTCAAACAAAAAGGATTTACCATCAAAGGTGCTGAAGCTGAGTTAAATGAAAACAAAGATTGGTACAGAGAAAAGGATAAAACTTTGCGTAAGCTAAAAGAAATCAGAGCTAACTTGGAAGGACTAAGAGTTCAGATCTAAGGAATGGTTCAGGAATAAATTGCGTTTCTATGGGCCGTTAATTTTTTCTTCTGCAAGGCGAAAAACGTAGGCGATGCATCTACGAGGCTTTTCAACGCAGCAGAAGGGAAAAAGAACAGCCAAAGGAATGTAAATTTATTTTTGAACCATTCCTAATGAATAGAGTGGCTGAAAAAAAAGCGAGCACCAACCAAACGGAAAGGAGAAATTTGTTTGATGCTCTAAGAGATGGAGTTTAATTACTCCAAATATATACTATTTTATTTGAATGTCAAATGAATGACTTTTATTTTAACATTCAAACGATAGGCTGCTAATCTTGTACAATTGGTTCTTTTACACGTTGTTTTAATTTGCCTTTACTATTGTAAACTAAATTTACCAAGTCTTGTGATGACTCAAAACTGATGTGGTATTTTGGCTTTTCAGCCATTTTATCAACCTCCAACATGGCAGTTACGAACTGTACATCCTTAAATTTTTTCTTCCAACACTTTTTTACTTTTCGCGGAAGTTGCTCTTCTTTTAATTGACGAGTGGATTGTTGCCAATTCCCATTTTTATCAAAAATAGATACAACATAATTGTCTCCTTGGAAAAAACTGGCAGTATAACTTTTATCAAAGAATTCCCACTCTAAAACCTCCGTATCTGGATACTTTTTAGAAAAGTTTTCCTCGACGCTTTCGGGGATGTTTTGCGCAAAAGAGACGTTGATGACCAATAGGAAAAGTGAAATTAATATGAATTGAAAAAATCTAATCATGTTATTTTGTATTTATTGACAAAGCTACGGAATCTAATTAACTCCTTCCAAAGACAATTTATTTTATCGGTTTTCCAGTGGACAAATCTATTTTTTTACCTTTGCGTGATTTTTCTAAGTACGTTCTATGTAAATGTCGTAACTCGTTGATAGTCAATTCATAATGATTTAAGAAAATTATATCATTGATGATGAATCATTAAAAGAGTTTTTACATTAAAAGAGATATAGAAAAAGATGCGCCAAATATCGACAATTGGGCATCTAATAGAACGTAAAATGAAGTTAATACCTAAAATAAGAAAATGAATAAACGACTGGTCAATATTGCCGGATGGGCGGTTTTCGCAATTGCAACAATTTTGTATTATTTAACTGCTGAAAGAACAGGTAGTTTGTGGGATTGTGGTGTGTTTATCGCAGGAGCTTATAAATTGGAAGTAGTTCACCCACCTGGAGCACCTTTTTTCCTCTTGGTTGGTAGAATGTTTACATGGGTAGCAGAATTGGTTTCTGATAATCCTGAAAATATCGCTTTTGCAGTAAACTTCATGTCTGGAATTGTAACCGCTTTCGCGGCAATGTTGGTCGCTTGGTCAACGATGATTCTTGGTAAAATGATTTTTGTTGGAAGAGAAGGCACCTTATCCGAATCAGAAAACTACGCCGTAATTGGTGGTGGTTTCCTTGCAGGTATCACAACCGCTTTTTGTAGTTCGATTTGGTTTTCGGCAGTAGAAGGGGAGGTTTATGCGATGTCGCTAACCTTTACTTGTCTGACACTTTGGGCAGTAATGAAATGGTATAACTTACCCGACACAGCAATAGCTGATAGATGGTTGGTTTTTGCAATTTACTCTTCTGCATTGTCGATTGGAGTTCACCTTTTATCCATTTTGACTTTCCCAGCGTTAGCAATTTTCTATTATTTTAAAAAATATAAAAAACATAATTTCTTGGGGATTGTAGCTGCTGCTGGAGTAGGAGTTGCACTCATAGGAATTATCCAAACCTTGGTTATTACAGGTATTCCGATTCTTTGGTCTAAATTAGAATTGCTCACGGTAAATAATATGGGATTGCCTTTTTACTCTGGATTGCTTCCATTATTATTGATTTTAGGAGCGGTATTCTTTCTCGCAATTCGTTTGGTGCGTCAAAGAGGAAATAGACTTATGGAAATGTTGGTGATGGGGTTATTTTTAACCGTGATTGGTTACTCAACCTTTGGGGTAGTAGTAATACGTGCTGAAGCGAATACACCGATCAATATGAATACGCCAAGTGATGCAATGCGCTTGATTCCTTACCTCAATCGCGAGCAATATGGTGAGCGAGCATTGTTGAATGGGCCAAGTTATGAGGCGCAGCCATCATCAACCGATGTAGAACCTCGATACGGAAGATTGGGCGATAGATATGAAATTGTCGATGAAAAAGTATCCTACGTTTATGACAAGAAGGACAAAATGTTTTTCCCTCGAATGAGCGATGGGTCACAAGGAAGACCTGCAATGTATAAAGCTTGGGCGAATGTCAAAGGTTCACCCGGTTTTGCAGATAACGTCGCCTTCCTCTGGAAATATCAAATAGGCTGGATGTACATGCGCTATTTCTTTTGGAATTTTGTTGGTCGTCAAAATGGAGATCAAGGAATTTTCAAATGGAATAAAAAGGATGGACATTGGTTGAGTGGTATTACTTTTCTCGATGAAGCGAGATTATATAATATGGATAAAGAACCTGCCACCCGTGCAGAAGCAAAAGGTAGAAATAAGTATTACGCGATTCCATTGATATTCGGACTATTAGGCTTGTTTTTCCATTTTTATAAACGGCCCAACGATGCACTCGGCTTATTTGCCTTGTTTATCATAACGGGAATTGGTATCATCGTTTACTCCAATCAACCTCCCGCCGAACCCCGAGAGCTGGATTATGTTTTGGTCGGTTCCTTTTTTACATTTAGCATGTGGATCGGGATGGGAGCAATGGCACTGTTCCAGATTTTTAGAACTAGGGCAAAACTTGGAGGAACCGCATCTGCCGCACTTGGATGCGGATTAGTTGCGCTTGCGCCACTCCTGATGGTCACTCAAAATTTTGATGATCACAATAGAAATGGCATCTATGCTTCTCGCGATTATGCCACCAATTTCCTTAACTCTTGTGAAGAAAATGCAATCATTTTCACTTATGGTGATAATGATACTTATCCATTGTGGTATGCGCAGGAGGTAGAGGGCATTCGGACAGATGTTCGAGTAGTCAACTTGAGTTTGATTGCGGTAGATTGGTACATTGATCAATTAAGACGAAAAGTAAATGATTCGCCCGCCATCAAAATGCAGATACCAGCCACAGCCATTAGAGGTAAGAAACGGAATTCGATACTTTATCGAGGAGACGCAATGGACGGGAAAAAAGAGATGAATATTTACTCTTGGTTGAAATTTATAGGTGATGATAATCCGCAAATGTTGCAGAATGGTAGAAAAACAGATAGTTACCTTCCTGCTCGTAAGGTTTTCATTCCAATTGATAAAAATAGAATTAGAGCCAATAACGTAGTCTCAGCTGCAGACACTGCGATAGTGGATAAAATTCCAATTCGATTGGCCAAAGACCCAAGCAAGTTTAGATATTTGTTGAAAGATGATATTGCGGTTTTGGATATTATTGCAAACAACATCCATGAACGTCCAGTTTACTTCGCGGTAACTTGTCGCCCAGACAATATGTTTGGACTTGAAGACTATATGCAATTGGAAGGATTGGCTTTGCGTATCATTCCAGTCAAATCTAAATCTGCTCCAAGAAATCAATACAGCACAATGGGTAACGGTCGAGTGGCACACGAAGAGATTTATGACAACATTGTAAACAAATGGAGGTGGGGTAATTTTGATAAAGAAGAAAAAGTGGTCAATCATAGTTATGGCCCAAGTGTGCAGAGCCACCGGGTGACAATCATGCGTGCTGCTGAATCTTTCCTTGCAAAAGGAGACAAGCAAAAAGCAATTGATTTGATTGATAAATATTTTGAAGGTTTCCCTCAAATGAACTTCCCCTATGATTATAACACTTATGGAATGGCGGATATCTATGTGAAGGCAGGTGCCCCTGAAAAGGCAAAACCTATCTTCAGTGACTTGGCAGATGAAGTATTAGAATACCTGAATTTTTATCAATCAATAGACCCATCTCATACCGAAGGGCAAGACGGATTTGGTCGTGATAAATTTTTCATGGAAAGAACCATGACCATGTTGATGCGCTCTGCTCAAGAAATGAAAGACGCAGAGTTGATGGCTAAATTTACTGAAATGTTTGGACCATTCCAGACGACTCAGCCACTGAATTAAGAAATAAGTTGAAGGTTGAAAGTTATTGGTTGTAAGTTGATTGCTCCGTGATAACTTTCAACCTACAACTTCCAACCCATCTTAATGAGTAAAAAAATTACCTACAAAAATTGTATCGTTTGTGGTTCTGATGATTTGAAATCGGAGCTTCACCTAAATGATTATTCCATTTCAAAAGAAGATTTTGAATTGGCGAAATGTGGTAATTGCTCCTTCGTTTTTACTCAGAACATTCCAGATCAAAGTTCCATTGGCCCATACTATCAGAGCGAAGATTACATCTCTCACTCCGATACCAAGGAAGGATTGATCAATAGCCTTTACCACACTGTTAGGGAATACATGTTGAAAAGCAAAGCGAATTTGCTCACTCGTTTGGTTAAAGAAAAAAGCATTTTAGATGTCGGTTCAGGGACAGGTTATTTTTTGAATTTTATGAAAAAAAATAACTTTAAAGTACTTGGCGTAGAGGTAGATGAAGATGCTCGTAACTTTGGAAAAAAGAATTTTGGGTTAGAAATTTTAGAACCAAAAAAGCTATTGGTAGATGGCATCAATCAAAAATTTGGAGCCATCACGATGTGGCATGTGATGGAACATGTGCATCATCCCGATGAGTATTTCCAAGCTTATCGCGAATTGTTAGATGAGGACGGAGTGTTGGTAATTGCTGTTCCCAACTGCGATTCTTACGACGCCAAACACTATGGTAAATTTTGGGCAGCTTACGATGTGCCACGCCACCTTTGGCATTTTACACCTTCCACAATGAAACGTTTGGGTGAAAAAAATGGCTTCCAATTAATAGAGAAAAAGCGATTACCCTTCGATGCATTTTATTGTTCGCTTCTCAGCGAAAAGTATAAAAACAACAGCCTATTTTTTATCAAAGGATTTTTGATTGGTGGTATCAGTTGGGTCAAAAGTGTTTTTGATATTGATAAAACCAGTTCGGTGACCTACGTGTTTAAGAAAGTGTAAAACCGCAGCCCACGAATTCATTCGTGGGGCAATTTAAACAGAACGGATGCAACTATGCCACCGTTATTTAAAAAGAACAACATAACATATTTTGAGTAAACAAATCAGTCCATTTACAGCCTTCCTAAATATCTTTCCAGAAGTAGAATTACCAATTTCACTAGGTGAAAATACCCACATGGAGTTTAGTCGCAGAAACGATCCCATACCTGGAGACCTGATTCAAGCATTTATTGTTGCAAATGAAAAGGTGCCGTCAGATGAGTTTACAGAGCACATCGCTTGTTTCCGTGTTGCTAATTTGAAAGACTTTCAAGCAGTCGTGTATTGGCGAGCAGGTCTGATGGACTACCGATACATTTTGGCAACTTTCGATAGAAAAGGAGTACAAATTGATAGCCGAGTAATAGCAGGAATGTTCAGCGATGGCGAAAAAGTAACTACCTCAGTCGCAACCATTGATAAGGATTGGGGCATCTCCGTGGCCAGTGGTCAGTCAGATGCAGTGACGGGGGTATTTGATCCAGAAGGCAATACGCTTTTTAGTTTAGAAATAATGCCAGACGGTACGATTGAGAATGAGTAAAGTCTATTTGTTTGGATTAAAAAAACTACTTCCAAAAAAGTCCAAAAGCCCAAAAATCCTCTTTTAGGTTAAAAAAATATTATTACTAAAAATGAATAGAGTCTCATTGCTGAATTTCTTTATTTTTGAGAAAAAATAGCATACAACAATGAGCAAACTTTCCATTCTATTACCTTCCTTTAGTTTATTCCTTTTTTCAATAGCGGCTTGTCAAGCCCAAACTCCTCCAATAGAACCCTCTGCCAGAGAATCGGTTGTTCAAACCACAAGACCACCAGCACCA
>CALLVG010000031.1 GCA_938010715.1 uncultured Saprospiraceae bacterium | reverse complement strand
TTGTAGAAATAAGTGAGATAAAACCTGATCAAGGGACGTAGTTCCGTCACCGTTAATTTCAAACATTACAAAAAGCAATCACCCCTGCTTCCAAAGTAGGATGGTTTTCACACTATTCATTTTCGAAAATTATTAATCATAAATTTTTATAAAGAATTCCTCTGACCTGTGTTTTACCCGTTTCAAATAGGTCGGATTTTGAGAATCCGACCTATTCACGTCGAATTGGATTCGAGGTTACGTACATTTGCCTTTCAAACAAAACGTAAAAATGGAAATCAACTTAGTCAGTGATACGGTGACCAAACCAACTCCCGAAATGTTGGAGGTAATGTTCAAAGCAGAGGTGGGCGATGATGTGTTTCAGGGCGACCCTACTATCAATAAATTGGAAGAGATGGCGGCCAATATGTTTGGGATGGAAGCCGCTTTGTTTTGTCCATCTGGGACGATGACCAATCAAATTGCTATCAACTGTCACACTCAACCACTCGACGAAATCATCTGTCATAAACTCTCTCATGTTTATTCTTCGGAAGGCGGAAGTTTTGCCTTTCACTCAGGTGTTTCGGTGACGTTGTTGGATGGGCCGCAGGGAAAAATCACCGCTGACCAAGTTGTAGAATCCATCAAACCTGAGTATGATTGGACGGCTCGTAGCACATTGGTTGTGGTTGAAAATACCTGCAACATCGGTGGTGGCGCTGTTTACACAAAAGAGGAATTGCAACCTATCGCTGACGCCTGCAAAAAGAATAATTTGAAATTCCATTTGGATGGCGCTCGGCTGTTTAATGCTTTGGTCGAAACGAGAGATAAACCGAAAGATTATGGCGAATTATTCGATAGTATTTCGATTTGTTTGTCTAAAGGTTTGGGGGCACCTGTTGGCTCCTTATTACTTGGTAATCAGGCATTTATAAAAAAAGCGAGACGTATTCGTAAAATCATGGGTGGCGGAATGAGGCAAGCAGGTTATCTCGCTGCGGCTGGCATTTATGCGCTCGAAAACAATGTCGATAGATTGAAATTGGATCATCATCGTGCGCGAGTTATTGCGCAAGTCTTAGAAGATTTGCCTTTTGTCGAAAACATCCGCCCTGTGGAGTCAAACATCATGTTCTTTGATGTAAAAAAACCGATGACTGCTTTTGATTTTTTAGATAAATTAAAGGAAAATGGCATCGCTGCTGCTAACTTTGGGCCGCAAACAATTCGGTTTGTTACGCACCTTGATTTTACAGAGGAGATGTTGGATGAGACGGTTCGTATTTTGAAAGGGTTTAATTGATTTAGTTTATTAGTTTATTAGTTTATTAGTTTATTAGTTTATTAGTTTATTAGTTCTCAACTCACTCACTATCAATAGGTTACGAAAATAGAAGTATTTTTTTGTGAACTCGTACAGACTAATTAACCAATAAACTAATTCGTACTCGTATAGTCTTAATAAACTCAATCAACCAATCAACTCAATCAACCAATCAAAAACTGCTACTTAAAAAAAAATTCAAATTTTAATTTTAATAAATTATTCAAAAAGTACTAAATAATGATCGCAGAGATACACACGCGCAAAGGATTAATGAAAGTCGAGTTCTTCGAAGATGATGCTCCAAAAACGGTGGAGAACTTCGTTACACTTGCAAAAAAAGGATATTATGATGGATTGAATTTCCACAGAGTGATTCCAGATTTTGTCATACAAGGTGGTTGTCCTGATGGGACTGGCGCAGGTGGCCCTGGCTACAAAATTGATTGTGAACTGGATGGCGAAAATCAATTCCACGATCGAGGTGTTTTGTCGATGGCTCATGCTGGTCGCAATACGGGTGGTTCACAGTTTTTCATTTGCCACAGCCGTAATAACACCGCTCACTTAGATAGAAATCATACTTGCTTCGGTAGAGTTTTCGAAGGGTTGGATGTGATTGATGACATTCGAGCTGGAGATGATATTGAGAAGATTGTGATTGTGGAGGACGCGGTTTAGTTTTTTTTGAACCACAAAAGGCACAAAAGAATACAAAAGTCTTTCCATTCGAATGGCTTAAATGTTCTTTTGTGTCTTCTTTAGATTTGCTCAAAAGACTAAAATAAAAATATGGAAACTGTAAAATTAAAACTAAAAAAAAGCAGCGTCAGTTTTTCGAATTGGTCAATTTTCACAATTGGTCTTTTTATCATTATATCAATTGAAGCCTATCAGATTCTTAGTCCAGAATATGATGCCGAGAACTACGAAACTATTGATCTTCTCAAAACAATCATGATTTTCGCTCCTCTTTTCTTTGTTGTTCATCTACTCTATTTAAGAAGAAAAAATTGGAATACTTACAAATCCGAAACGATTGAAATTCCAAAAATTCAAATAAAAAAAGTTATTGACTACGGAGATTCAGTAAAAATCCAAACAAAGGATAATAACTTTTATGTTTATAAAGACGACATTGAAAATCCTGATTGTCTTGAAATGATACCGTATAAAAATGAGACAAATTTCGATTTAGCTATATGGGTCTTTTTCTATTTTATTGTTATGGTTGCCGCATTATGTTTAAAAAATAATCCCTTTCTGGAGAAGCTCAATTTTAAATATTACCTACCTGCATTACAAATTGAAACCACTCAAGTTAACGCAACCTATATTAAGCAACTTGAAATTGGGATACCATTCAGATTTCGTACATCCGAAAAACATAAAGTGTTGATTGATAACAAAGAAGTAGAAATTAGAGCAGTCTCCGAAAATGACTTGTCGAACAAAATTTATAATCCTGCACATCTTGAGCATTTAGAAAAAGGAGAATCGCTCAAAATAAAAATCAGAACCGAAGACTATTTAAATTTAAAAACAAACCAAAAAGATGATATAAACCTACGCTTCTACGAACTCGAAGCCAACGGAGATATCCTTTACAAAAAAAAGAGGATTGAAAGAAGAATTTGAAACAGCCACTTTTTAACACAAAAAAACAACCACGTAAAGTACTGACAATCAACTATTTGCAGTAATATTGAAAACTTTTTTCAAAAAAAAACAAAAAAAATGAACGCGCTGGGAACTAAAAACATTCAACACGCCTTTATGTACACGGATAATTGTTATGACAAATAAATTTTGTCAAAAAGAACAAAAATCTCTTAACGAAAAATACATACTATAAGTAAAACAAATTCAATAACTTGAACCATCATGCTTGTTCTTTTTCCTTCTAAAAAACACAAAAAATAGTTCCGTAGCCCTGCTATGCAACGATTTTTTGAATTCTTTAGAAGAAAAAATAGCGTCGCATAAAGGCTCAATTTATTAAATCAGTTTTACTAAGGTTATAAAATTATAGCTGAAAAGAAATTACTAAATTTAAACTCTCATTTATCATGACAACTCTTGACCAGAAAATGACAAACGCAGAAGCAACGCGCATTTTCAATGCTGAATTTTTACCGTTAGCAGATTACCTGTATAACTTGGCATACACATTGGTCAAGAATTCGGCAGATGCTAATGACTTAGTTCAAGATGCTTACGCGAAGGCGTGGAAAAATCTCCACCAATACGAGCAAGGCTCGAACGCGAAAGCGTGGATGTCAACTATTCTTCGTAATAGTTTCATCAATGATTACCGCAAAAAAACGCGTCGTCCGAACATTCAGGATACTCCTGAAGGAACGGAGGTGGATTACAAATTCATTACTGATGATGTAATGGACAGATCTATGGGTGACGAGGTAACTATTGCGATGGAGAAACTTTCTCCAATACATCAACAGCTTATCATATTGAAAGATCTAAAAGATTTCAAATATGAAGAAATTGCTGAAATGTTGGCGATGAACATCGGAACAGTGCGCTCAAGTTTGTTCCGTGGGCGAAATGAGTTAAAAGTATTATTGATGAATTACGGAAAAGATCTTGGTTACCAAGACAAACGTAATAAAGATGATGAAGACATTACTCAGCCCACAGCAGGCATCGAATAATTTTGATTGAATCATTGGCTATTGGGCATCGTTGAATGTTCGGTAGCCAATTTTTTTTATAGATATTTTAATAAAAGAGTTGGAACTAATCATTTCAACTTTGGGTTTTCTATTTAAAGGTAAATTGAATATTGAAAAGTTAACTTAATACCTATTACTTTCAACCTTCAATTAAAAAAAACACCTTGAAATTTTATTTCATAATCAAAAACTTTTAAAATTTTCCATTACTCATCGAAATCATGAATAGACTTAGTTCAAATACAACATTTTCTTTTTGTACTATTTCGTATGATATGAATGGGCTTAATTCCATGGCAGGAATTGAGCTTTTGTTTTCGACGAGCGGCTGGAACAATTCATTTGTTTTCTAAATTTTATTACAATGAAAAGTACGTCAAATTTTTCGAATGTCAGTTGTCAAAATCAAACAGATATTTACTCTAAAATTTCGATGCTCGTAGATGACGAACTCCCACAAAATGAACGGACACAACTATTAGAAGAAATAAATAGGAACCCCGAATACAAGAAGGTTTATGAACAGGAAATGAAATTTAAAGCTTACATCCAAAAGAATGCTTCCCATAAAAAAGCGCCCGAATCACTTATAAATTCTTTAAAAGAAAACTTCAAGCTCCCAGCTGACAGATAAGCAGTTACTGACTACCTGCTTAGATTCGGTGTATCGGAAATTTATTGCTAATTAAATAGACTTTATTCTAAAACATTTCGTATGCAAACGAATACTTCTTTTTCCGCTACTTTTCCTTGATGTAAAATCGGGACACGCGTAAAAAAATAGAACCGTCCGCCGCCGCAGATGCTTAGAGTTTTTGGTTCTATGTTGAATCAAGTGGGTGCATTCAATTAAGCCTCAGAGAGGCAGTAATATTTTTAGCAAAAAAAATATAAATTGACTTCTCAGCACCAGCGGTGCGATCATAATGGTCGCACCGCTGGTGCTGAGAGGAATTAGATCTGTATTTAATCTTTATATAAACATTAGACTTTATTCTAGAACATTTCGTAAAGTTGAAATAAAAAATAGTGGTTATTCTTAGCTATGTTGCTAGTCGTGCCGGTGACTTGTCACGCTGTACTTTGACCGTGAACCGCATTAAAGTCCAATAGATCTGTGATGAACTAATTGCAGACCTGTTTGTAGTCTAAAACAAATAGGTAACTATCACATATTGTCGTGTAAATTGAGTTACAACAAAGCAATTACCATAAAATATTCTTATTTTTGTCTTTCAAAGTTATAGATAATCCTTCCCTATTGAAAATGTTACAATCTTTCTGTTAACTGTTTTTTTTCAACGGTTTACACTCATTAAAAAATTTCAAGTCAGGCCTCCCGGTTCATTCATTTTAAATGATTTAAAATCTTATGATGAGATTAACAAACATTTGGGTTCTTGCAATCCTATTATTTTCGTTTGTGGGACATGCCCAAAACGCAACTTTCACAGTACTGCCTCAAGACAATCAGTTGTTCCAAAGAAATGTGACAACGAACTCCGCATCTGTCTCTGTTCAGGGATATCTTTCGGAATCAGGCTTTTCTCAGGTTCGACTAGAACTTAAAAATGAACAAGGCTTGGTTGATCAAATTGTTCGAAACATCGGTTATGCTGGTGGTCGAGCTAATTTTCAATTTACAACCAATATTCCAGCAGCCAGAAATAATCACGAAATTGTTATTTCAGCACTTAGAAATGGAAATTGGATTTTAGTAAAAACAGTTCCACGTCTTTTGGCAGGTGATATTTATATCATCAACGGTCAATCTAATGCACAAGCGTTAGCAGCTCCAAATGCAGATGATGTAGATGAATATACACGCTCGTGGTTTGCTTTATATGGTTGGGGAACCTTGAATCTCTCTTTCCCAGGACTTTGGGGCGCTCGTTTAGCGAAACAGATTTCAGTTTCACAAAATTTACCGGTAGCTATTTTCAACCAAGCAGTTGGAGCAGAAACCATTAAATCATATTTACCAACAGTAAATGGTGGTAATTATGCCTCTCTCATGCAACGATTCGCAGATGCAAATATGGCTAATCCAAAAATTCGTGCTGCATACTGGTTTCATGGAGAAGCAAATGCTTATGGAACTTCAACTGAAGAATATGTAGCAGATTTTACTGCAATAAAACAAGCTTGGGAAAGAGATTACAACATTGATCATACTTTCATTTTTCAAATGAGATATGGATCTTGTAGTTCCCAAACAGCGGATATTCTTGAGGCACATCGTGTCATTGCCAATACGCTATCTAATACAGTTGGACTTTCCACCACAAACGCCAACCATGACAATTGTCATTTTTATTATGAAAATGGATACAGAGAATTAGGGGACAGAATGGCGGAGCTGACAAAAAACAAACTTTATGGTAGTAACAACAATTTGGCTTATTCAGCAGATATTGTTAGTGTCAATATTTCAAATAGCAATACTCGAAAATTGATTTTAGAATTTGACAGAAACCTTCCTTTAAAAACAATTGGAGGTTTTCCTTATCAAGATTTTAAATTAAAATTTAGCAACGCTTCTATTATTGGAGGTAGAGTCAATCAATCAAGAGTAGAGTTAGATTTAGATCAACCAATTCAGGAAGTTTCTGGGTTGACTTTTACGAGTCATATTGGATATACGCCAGGATGGATTACCAATCAGGCAGATGTTGGAATTTTTACGTTCCATGATTTCCCAATTGCTAATGCGCCAACCAATAGCCAAACTTGTAATGCAAACTACTCCGTAAACGGACAACGAATTACGGTTTCGAATGTCATAGCACCTATTGTAACCATTGCTGTTTTCAAAAAATCTGACTACTCGCAACTCTATTCATGCAGTACTTGGGGATCGCCCTGTAGCTCGGTTACTGACGTTACGCTTGCGCCAGGCGAATATTTCATACAAATAAAATCATATCGAGATAATGGCAACACTACTATCTGCGATATTTTCGAAGAATTTACGATTGGAGGCTCGGCCCCAACTTATGATTGTCCAACTTTAAGTGCAAACATCGGCGACGCGTGTAATGATTTTAATTCAAACACCACCAATGATGTCGTGCAAGCAAACTGTACTTGTGCGGGAACTGTTCCGCCTCCAACTTACGATTGTCCAACTTTGGGTAGAAACATTGGAGACTCGTGTAATGATGGAGATCCAAATACAACCAATGATGTCATTTTAAATAATTGTAGTTGTGCAGGTACTCCAATTCAAACAGGAGCCTGTAATGTCACGTACAATATTTCAGGCAATACGATTACTTTCCAAAATGTAGATGCACCAATCAGTTTTATAAAAGTGATGGATGCCAGTTTCCAACCTAAATTTGAGTGTAACTCATGGAGCAATGCTTGTACCAGTACTATCACTTATGATTTTGCTCAAACGGGTAAATACTACGTTCAGGTGCAAACACAGAACTCTTGGACCTCTACTAATATTTGTAATATTTTTGAAGAAATTAATGTTACAGGTGGCGGAACGAATTCATGTGACAATATAACAAACGGAGGAATAGTCGCTGGGAATGAGGTTTTATGTCTTGGTGAAAATACGAATGCCTTTGTTAGTACAAGTTTACCATCAGGTGGTTCTGGAACGGTTGAGTATCGTTGGTTGAGTTCAACAAGTGGATGTCCGACACATTCATCTCAGATAATTCAGGGCGCCAACCAATCGACTTACGCCCCAGGTCAAGTTTCTCAGACAACGTATTTCCGACGTCAATCAAAAAGAGCAGGTTGTACCGATTGGACACAAGGAGAGTCAAATTGTGTCGTAAAATATATCGCAACTGATTGTGTTCCACAGTCAGATCCTTGCGATGTAACTTACCAAATTAACGGAAACCAAGTTATTATCCAAAATTTAGATTTTCCAATCAATTCAGTGAAAATATATAATTCCATCGGTTATACCGAAGTATTTTCTTGTGACAATTGGTCTTCTGTTTGTAATCAAAGAGAAGACATCAATCTGCCATCTGGAAGTTATTTCCTCAACATTCAGACGTATGAAGATTGGAATAATCCAGTTTGTACAGTTTCTGAAATGATTACGATTGGAAGCGCTCGGCAAGGGAATGGAAATACCTCAAACGAGTCTATTGAATTTGAGATTGAAGAATCCAGCTCAAGCATTAAAAATGACGTAGCCGTTTTTCCTAATCCAGCTCAAAATGAAATTAATCTCTCTTTGGAAAATTATTTAGAAAAAGATATTCAGATTTTGATGGTGGACCAAATGGGCAAACAGCAACAAGAAATATCTATCCAAAACAATCAAGATAATCTAATTAAAATTCCTTTAGACAATGTCCGAAATGGCATTTATCTGATTTGGATTCATCCAGCAGGAGCAAAGCCAATCAGTAAAAAAATCTTGGTTAGAAAAGATTACTAAAAAGATAATAAGAGGTATTAAGTAACTCATGAACATGTTACAAAACCGTCCCGAATTTGGAGTCATCCGAGTTCGGGATTTTTTTGTTAAAAAAAACTATATAACATGACTCATCCGTTGGCGGATAAATCCCGAATTTTTGAATCTCTCTGCTCCGTAGGAGCAATATCTTTGTAGAAATCTATTCATATTAGGCTTATTCCGCGCCGTAGGTGTGGTATCTTATTTTCGATTTTAAGATTCCCCTACTACGGAGCGGTTTTCCTTCGTTTTTACATGATATTCTACAAAGATGCTGCTCCTACGGAGCAATTTTGACCAAAAATTCAGGATTTATCCGCCAATACGGATGACTCATGTATTGTAGAATAGCTCTAACTGTCGGACACCTTAAAGGTGTCCGACAGTTTTTCTTCTTACGCATTTTTCAAAAAAAACAAACCAATCATATTCAAACCAATCATAATACTTACTTTTAGGTTGAACTTTCTTTCAGTAAAGACTTACTGACTCTTTTCACCCTAAATTTTTCAACTATGAACAAAGTTTTACTCTTTATTTTTTCTGTTTTTTCAACTGTAGCCATTGGACAATCTGACCTTGTAATTACAGGCGTCTTTGATGGGCCGCTTTCAGGAGGAACTCCAAAAGGAATGGAAATCTATGTCCTAAATGATATTGCAGATTTGAGCATCTACGGTGTGGGTTCTGCCAACAATGGTCAAGGATCCGACGGAGAAGAATTTACCTTATCTGGTTCAGCATCAGCAGGTGACTTCATTTACATTGCTTCAGAGATTGATGGTTTTACCGAGTTTTTTGGTTTTGCTCCAACCTTCAATGGCGAAGCATCAATGGGCATCAATGGCGACGATGCCGTTGAGTTATTTATGAATGGAAGTGTGGTCGATGTTTTTGGCGATATTAATGTAGATGGAAACGGAACTGGATGGGAATACCTCGATGGTTGGGCATACCGCATCAATGGAACTGGCCCAGATGGAACAACTTTCGTAGAAGACAATTGGGAATATAGTGGTGCTAATGCTTTTGATGGAGAAGCAAGTAACGCATCTGCTGCTACTCCTTTTCCAATGAGATCTTACACTTTGAGTCCCAATATGAGAATGGTTTTAAATGATGATGCCATCACCATTCAGGTTAATGAAACTACATCAATTGATGTGTTGGCAAATGATAATTTCCCATTCGGTTTTACGGAGGTTTTTATGGGCTTAAATCCTTCCAACGGCATGGCAATGCTTACTCCAAACAATGTTTTCAATTACACTCCCGACACGGATTACTGTGGTAATGATACTTTTACCTATGCCGTTTGTGATAGTACAAATGTTTGTGATACAGCATCCGTTACAATCACTATCGAATGTCCAAAAATTTATAAGCCTTCTTCTATCGGAGATGCTTCTATGATTGATGCAAATGGCAATCCAACGATGAATGATTCCTTAGTTGCCTTGACTGGCGTGGTGCATAGTATCAACTTCCGTCCAGGTGGATTGCAGTTTGCTTTGATTGATGCGAACAATGATGGCATCATGGTTTTCAGCAACAGAGACTCTTTAGGATATGCGGTAATGATGGGCGACGAAGTTACCGTGAACGGTGCTATTGGTAGTTTCCGTGGTGTACTTCAAATAAACGCAGATGGAGTTACGCTAAACTCAGGTGGGAATACCCTTTTTGACCCAACTGTAGTTACTGCTTTGAATGAAGACACTGAAAGTCAATTAATTAAGATAGAAAACTTAACAATTGTAGATCCTGCCGACTGGACCAATGATGACCGAGGTTTTAATGTAGATGTGACAGATGGTACCAATACCTACAGCATGAGAATCGTACCTGCTACTGATATTTTTGGAACTGCCGTTCCGATGATGGGGTCTGATATTGTTATGAACGTAACAGGTATTGGCGGTCAATTTTCTTTTAATCCTGAAAATTTTGATGGTTATCAAATCCAACCAAGATCATTAGATGATTTAGAGATTTTATTTGTCGATAGTACGGTTGATGTGGAATGGGCTCAAGACATTGTTTTAGCTCCAAACCCAACTGCGGATATTTTGAATATCACAGGTGCACCACGAGTTGACCGTTTGACAATTCTAAATGCACTTGGTCAGGTAATTAAAGTAGAAAATCAACCTTCTATCAATCATAACATCAATGTAAGTGATTTTACAAATGGAATTTACTTTATTCGTTTTGAAAAAGAAGGAACGTTTTGGGCGACTTCTTTTATCAAAAAATAATTTTCAATAAAAATTAGAAATGAAAATGAAAAACGCTCTTGATTTAGCGTTTTGATTTTATTCTAAAAATAGAAAAGCGACGCCTTGGTTTAGGTGTCGCTTTTTTATTGTTATTCTACAATTACCCTAAACCAATTCATCTAAAAAGGTTCTAAATCTTCTAAGGTATTCTACTGAGCAAAGATTTTCATAACAACTTCCCTTCCCGAACCAAATGAATCAAAAAAACCTTTTTAGGTTACATTTCCCCTAAAAGTAACGAAATAACAGGTTTTCCGTAACGAAAAAACAGGTCTTAAACCTTTCATCAAGGTAGTTTTGGAGCAATTTTTAACAAAAACTATCAATTATGCTTAAGAGAGAAAAACTACTTTCCATGTTTACCTTATTGGGTATCATGATGTTTGCCACTACCTTATTAGGGCAAAGTTTTTACAAGACCTACAATCAACGAGTCCCCGCCTATCCCTA
>CALLVG010000030.1 GCA_938010715.1 uncultured Saprospiraceae bacterium | reverse complement strand
ATAAGGAGTAGCCGCAGAAATGATGGCCACTGTATGCCCTTTTTCCATGTGAGCGGCAACCATTTCTCGTGCTTCGGGGTAAATTTTATCAGCCAATTCTTTTTCGTAAACTTCTTCGCCGACTTGGATAAAAACTTGTTCGTCGATTCCGACGACACCTTTGGCTCCAACCGCAGCGAGGCCTGCAAAATTTCCGTTTCCAGTCGCATAAACGAGTACGCCAGCAAATTGAGCAACGATTTCCTTTCTGGTCATTTTGCCACTCAAAGCCCTTGATTGAAAAAATTGTTTGGCAGAAAAACTGCTGATCAAGGTTTTATCCAAATCGAAAAAAGCACCGATATGACTGCCCGATTCTGACTGCATTATTTCATGTGTAATCGCTTCGGTTTTGGAACCTGGTACAAAATTTCTTTCAACTGGAATCGAAGGAAGAGATTCAGGTGGTTTGGTTAAAGTTATTTTTTGTAACTGAGTAATTCTTGACCAAACATCATCAAGTTGAGACATGAACTCATCAATTTCTGCGGTCTTTTGATTTTTTCCAATTGGAATTAAATTTAAGTTTTTAACCAATCTAATTCCATTTTTCAAGAAGGGTTTGGAGATGGATTCCATTCTTTGAATCATGCCTTGCCATTGCATGGTTTCGCCGATAAATTGGCAATCTTCTGCAAATTGAGATTCGTTGAAATGGTTATCGGTATTCCAACTTTTGAGCGAATGTGCAACCACTCGATATGCCTCGACGTAAGTTGAAAGCACCACTGGAGCGACCAACATTCTTTGGTTTTCGATAAGGGCTTTGACGGCTATTTTGGGGTTTTGAATTGTCAATTCCCAATTTGGATCAAGGAAAGAAAGATTACGTTCAATCTCATCCGTAAAGTTTTCCTTTTTAGAAAAGAAAAATTCAAACTTGAAAACATTACGCAAACGCATGATTTCTTCCCAAAACAAAAGTGCCGAATCTTCCGACTCTGATTCCGATATTTTTAATAAAGCCAACTCAATAAATGCTTGATGGTACAAATGATGTACCGCCATATTTGCATAATAAGTCGCTTGCAAATAGTTGTGCGAGGAGATTACAAATTTGGCTTCCAAGCCCACGCCATGTTGTCGGATGAGTTCTGCTTTTTTGAGCAACCCAAGACCAATCTGGACACTTTCTCCGATTGGACGACCACGATCAACCAAGGCATCGGGTTGCGTCGTTTCAATCAATTTCATTAAAACAGAAACATAACTTTCGATGGCTTTTTTGGTCAAAGTATATTTACTCAACAAAATCACACAAATCAAAGAAGCCGTCGTGACGGGTGTAATCGTATTGATGCGATGAACCAATTCCATCGCCAATTGAGAAATCGTTTGAGTGTCTCCTGCCTTGATCGGTAAGTTCTGATGAATGAGCGATGAAAGCTGTTCATCCTCGGTTACAGGTTCTCCAAATCGAATCGAAATACGTCCAAATTTCTCATTCATTTTTCGAACATAATTCAAAAACCAACTGAGACTTTCGGGCGTTTTGGATTTTCCTTTTGCTTCCAAAGTCATCTCTTTCACATCTGGAATCAAATCATAAACTATCGAAACTGGAATGTATTTAACCTCTTTTTTAGAATAAAGCTCTGCCTCTTTGATGTATTTTAGAATCCCCATTTTGGGCCAAACCAATTTCCCAGTTCGAGATCGTGTTCCTTCAATCGCCCACATGAAACTGGCTTTCTCCCCAACCAAATGGGAAATAAAATGGCGAAGCGTCGCTTTATAAATTGTATTTTCTTTGATAGAACGGCGGATGAAAATCACTCCGTTTTGACGACCAAACTGTCCCAATCCCAAAAAATCCATATTGATACCCGCGAAAATATTCGGAATCGGCAAACCATGTCTTTGCAAAACGATTCCCAAAACGAACATATCGATATACGTTTTATGGGTCATCACAAATGCAATCGAATGTCTTCGAGCCAATTTTGTAACAGCCGTCAATTGAGCTGGATTGATATCTATCGTTTTTTCGTAACCTCTCGAAAGGATAAACTTTGCCATTTGGGTGGCAAAAATATTGGCTACGGGTTGATGCACAGTGTACAACTCTTCGAGGTATTCCACTGCTTTTTGTTCCACTTCTTCAAACGAAGTTCCAGTTTCAAGTGCAATTTCTTTGAGTGTTGCCTGAAAAAGTGAATCCTTTAGTATTTTTTGCATTGAATAGTTCTGTGGTTGTGGTAAAACATGGACTGCCAAAGTATAAAATTGAGGGCGGAAATTGAAAGATTGTATCAGTGAAAATTAATATTTGTATTACTCTGATTTGTATTTCGAGCGCAGCCGACAAGTACATAAGCATTGGTTCGATTTCCATCCATGTGCTTCTCGGCTTCGCTCGAAGTACGCCTTAGGGATACCCACTTCTTTTAAAAGTTGTTAAACTGAATCCAATATTTCTTGTTTTTATATTGAAAAGGACTTAACTTTTGTTCTTTATTTTAACTTGCGTCCAAATTATTTTCTGAATTTAAAAGCCAATTTAGGAAATCATCCTTTTGATTATGGAAGAAAATACGGAAGAAATTAAACGCCCCTCCTTTGTTTATTGGGGTTCAGAAATCGGCAGAGCGATTGCGGAAATGAGTATCTCTTTCCCTTTTAGAAAGTTTTACAATGCAGATGAGAAAGGTGATGGGCATCCGGTATTGGTGCTTCCTGGGTTTATGTCGAGTGATGTTTCGACCGCGCCTTTGAGAAATTTCGTTGAAAAGTTAGGGTATAATGCTTATGGTTGGGAGATGGGTCGCAACTATGCGAAAGTCGAGTTTTTAGATAAATTAATAAAAAAAGTAGAAAAGCTTTATAACGAAAACGAAGAACAAATCACTTTGATTGGTTGGAGTTTGGGTGGCGTTTTTGCTCGACAACTGGCCAAAGAGCGGCCAAATATGATTCGTCAAATCATCACTTTAGGTTCTCCTTTTATGGGAGTTAACAAGGCAAATAATGCGGCTTGGCTTTATAACCTTTTGGTCAAAAGAGAAAAAATTGAAGAAGCTGCTCCAGGTCTGATAAAACAGTTCCCAATCCCCGCACCTGTGCCGACTACTGCCATTTATACCAAAGAAGATGGCATTGTTCCGTGGCAATTATGTTTGGAAAAAGAGGAGACTTATTTCCATCAAAATATTCAAGTTCGAGGTAGTCATCTGGGTCTAGGCGTCAATCCTTCTGTTTTAAAAATCATCGCTGATCGTTTAAAATATAAAGAAGCCACCTGGGTTCCTTTTGAACCAGATGGCTTCTTTGATGATTTGGTTTTGTATCCTTCTCTTTGACAAATCAAAGTCAAAATGAGCAGTCAAAGTCATAAAACACGTTTGTAATCAATCGTCTTTAAAACTATTCATCCTTATATCTCAAAACTTCTGCAGCAATTGCAATGCGACGATCTAACTCAATAGATTCGACATCCAAATTCAGGAATATAATCGCATCACCTCCTTTTTCTTTTGCCAAAGCAATCATCTTTTCTTTTGCTTTTTCTATCGAATAAGTTGCTCCAGCATCGTTAGAAATTTTTCCAATTACTTTAAACTCTTTTTCGACATCACCGAAATTATAAAAAACATCAACTTGTTCAGTTGGAGGAAAAGTTTCACCCAAATAGTGAACTGGGTTTTGAAATCTATCAGGAATGATAGTCAAGCAACTTGTTGCGATTAAGAAGATTGGTAGAACTAAAATTAGATTTTTCATAATTAAGTGGATTTTAAATTAAAGACAAACTGCATTCTTTCTTACCCTAAATTTTAAGAAAATAGTAACATATTTACCTAAATAAATTTTGGTTCTACTCCTCAAAAAGCTCTGTCAATAGAAATTTACTACCATCAAACAATCCTTTGTCACCTAATTTCAAACTCGGAATGACCAACAAAGCCATAAAGGACAAGGTCATAAATGGAGCAGTCAAGGTGATGCCCAATTCTTCTTTTGCAAATTTATCAATTGCAGCATATTTTTTTGCTGTTTTGTAACCATCAGCATTGGTCATGATGCCAGCCACTGGGAGTGGCAAAACCATTTCTTTTGAATTGGAAACTGCAGCGATTCCTCCACGATTTTCAATAATCAAATTAACGGCTGCACAGAGGGAAATATCATCTGTTCCAACAGCAATTATGTTATGTGAATCATGGCCAACACAAGAGGCAATGGCCCCGTTTTTCAAATTAAAACCATTGATAAATGCTAAGGCTGGAGGCACTTTTTCATAACGATTGACAACTGTTATTTTTAAAATATCATTGTCAGGATCAGATACGGCTTTTCCATTTACGATTTTGGCTTTCGCCGAAAAGGATTCAGTGACAATTTCTCCATCAATGGCTTTTATGACTCGAATATTTTCTCCTTTGGCAGGAACCTGAAATAACTTTCGAGCCATCAATCCAATATTGAAATTATTGGGTTTGCTCGCTTTTACTTTTTTGATTTTAGATTCCCCATTTTCAGAAACCAACTGACCGTCGATATAGGTATCTCTTATTTTAAAATTTTCAATATCGTCGGTTAAAATAAAATCAGCTGGATCTCCAATTTTCAATAACCCAACATTCAATCCATAATGTTCTACTGGATTGATACAAGCGACTTTCAAAACATCGAATAAATCACAACCCTTTTTCAATGCTCTCGCAACCAATTGATTGATATGTCCTTCAATCAAATCATCTGGATGTTTGTCATCCGAACAAAACATCATTTTATCCGACCATTCCGGCAGCAAGTCAATTAATGCCTCAAAGTTTTTAGCCGCACTCCCCTCCCGAATTAGAATTTTCATACCCAATTCTAACTTCTCCAAAGCTTCCTCTTTTGTGAAACTTTCGTGATCCGTTGTTATGCCTGCATTAATGTATTTTTTGAGGTCTTCACCTCTCACTCCAGGAGCATGACCGTCGATTGGCTTACCCAATTCTTTAGCGACTTCGAGTTTGGCCAACACTTTTTTGTCTTTGAAAATGACACCGGGGTAATTCATCATCTCAGCGAGATACTTAATCTCTGGCTTTTCCAACAGTTCCCGAACTCCCTCTACATCGATGGTTGCACCTGCCGTTTCAAAATTCGTAGCAGGCACACAACTTGGGGCCCCAAAATTGAATTTGAATGGAACTTTCTTTCCATTTTCAATCATATAATTCACACCTGCAATGCCTAAAACATTGGCTATTTCATGTGGATCAGAAACAGTTGCCACAGTGCCATGTACGACCGACATTCGAGCAAATTCAGAAGGAATCAGCATGGAACTTTCGATATGAACATGCGCATCCACAAAACCAGGAAGCAAGTACAAAAGACTTTCTCCCTCCATTTTTGTAATCGAAAAAATCTTTCCATCTCGAACTTCAAGTTCTGCGAAATAGATTACTTTTTCGAGTATGTCGATAATATTTGCTTGTATTTTCAGGTGTTTTCTCATAAATAATTGCGCTACTTTCGTTTGGAAACATACATCGTAATGTCAGCCGTAAAAACCACTTGGCCATTTTTGTCAATCACTGGCACATGGATAATGCAATCTTTGACCTTATCCCAATCTTCAATTTCTAAAGTACAGGAGGCGGTGAGGTTGGTTTCCGCTTTTTTCAAATACTTGACAGTCATTCCAGCTGGTATCCAACGGAGATGTTTTGGAATGGAGGCTTCGATAGTCATGCCGGCCACATATTCAGCCAAATTACACATAGCAATCGCATGAACGGTTCCGATATGATTAGTGACCGACCATCTTTTTTTCAATGAGACTTTTCCATATTTATCTTTTAACTCAACAACTTTTGGGTCAATTGAACGAAAATATGGAGCCGTATAAGAAACAGCTTTTGAAAAAGCCCATTTTCCAAATGGCTTGTCTTTCAGTCGGTTATATAATTTTATTACGTCAATCATTTTTCATTCAAGTTATTGTGACCATAATTATCAAATTCTATGTTGATTACGCAAATCTGGAGACTTGAAATCTTTCGTGACCCGTCAGAGACCTGCACGAGCAACGACTTTTTTTTATAAAAAAAGTCGTTGCTGGCGAGGTTCTCCGAACCGATGCCATTTATTACCAAATCTCCAGATTTGAGTCAAAAAAATTTACTCATTTTAAATTCTTGATTTAATGGTTAATCAATTCAAATTATCACCATCCTTCTTATCGCTTTTAATAATCACCCGCAAAGATTGGTCGTAAGTAAAGTAACTTACCATCCAATTTAGCATGACGATCAGTTTATTTCTAACACCTAAAATTTGGAATAAATGAACCACCAACCACATCACCCAAGCGAAGAAACCTTTGAATTTCCAATTAGGTAAATCGACCACTGCGCGATTGCGACCAATGGTTGCCATCGAGCCCAAATCTTTATACTTAAAAGGAGTTAACTGCCTGTCTTTCAATTGATTAAATAAATTTTTAGAAAGATGTTTTGCCTGCTGCATAGCAACCTGCGCGACCTGCGGATGGCCATACGGAAGGGCTTCAGATTTCATTATTGCGATGTCGCCGATGGCATAGACATGTTCTACTCCAACGACTTGATTATATTCGTTTACACAAATTCGATTTCCTTTTTCGTAGCAATGGACTGGGATTCCAGCTATTGGATTCCCTCGGATTCCAGCTGCCCAAATGAGTTTTCGTGTTCTTAAAGTTTGTCCATCTTTTGTGGTAGCAAATTCGCCATCATAAGCCGTTACCCGTGTTCCTAACTTTACTTCAACTCCTAAATCAGTCAAATATTTGAGTGCGCCCTGCCCTGCTTCTTCCGACATTCCAGGCAATAATTGCTTGCCACTTTGTACCAACCAAATATCAATTTCTTTGGAATCTAATTCATGAAAATCTTTTGGAATGATGTACTTTTTCATCTCTGCCAACGCTCCTGCTACTTCCACGCCAGTAGGGCCGCCACCGACAATTACGATGTCAATGAAACCTTGCCGTTGCTCATAATCAGTCATCGAAAGTGCCTTTTCATAATCTCCTAAAATCGCATTTCGTAACTCCAGGGCTTCTGGCAATGATTTCATGGGAATTGCATTTTTGGCAATTTCTTCATTTCCAAAAAAGTTGGTGGTTGCGCCAATGGCCAAAACCAATTCATCGTAATTACAAATGCCAAGTGGTGTTTTCAGACTTTTGGTCTTCGTGTCCACCTCCGTCACTTTCGTTACTCGAATGAAGACATTCTTTTTGTTTTGGAAAATTTTTCGAAAGGGAAAAATAATAGAACTCGGTTCTAAGCCCGCCATTGCAACTTGATAAAAAAGCGGCTGAAATTGGTGGTAATTGTTTTTATCAATCAATACCACCTGTATTTTTTGGTTTTTGCTCAATTTTCGAGCGAGCATCAACCCAGCAAAGCCACCACCGACAATGACCACCCGCTTCTGATCTGTTTCTGGAATGTTTATTTTGACCATGCACAAAATTATAAATCAAAACTAAATATTCCACTTTTGTCAATTCAATTTTTTAAATGGTAAATGTGTACTTTCGCCTTTGACATACTTCGAGAAAATACACGCTCCAAGTTTAACTTCCTTACAAATCTTTTTAAACTTCAACCTTCATGGGAACAGAGGGCATGAATCCTGAATACGCAAAACTTTTTTTCAAAGGAATTCTCAAAATCCATCATAAGGAAGCTTATGATTGGAAAACCAAATGTATTTTTTTGGAAAAGCTATTGGTGAAAGTTTACGTAATTGCAACTAAAAAGGAACAGATCCAATTCACCAATCTTTTTGCGCGAATCAGCTATGCAGGACAAAAGTTTGAAATAGATAAAAAAACGGAATTTCAGCTCCACTTCTTTCGTCGATTTGTTAGACAAAAGCAAGACAACCCAGCTTATTCAGAATGGGAAGAGTTGTATGAATTAGGTTTGAAAATAACACCTAAAATCATTCAAACAATATGGAATATTGCCATCCCTCCAGAGGTTTATAAAATAACGCCTAAAATCGTTTCGCTTCAGATAAATCCGATACAAACAGTTGATTTTCAGCCTTTTGTGAGAGTTGTCTTAATGAAAGATGATCCTGATAATACTTGCTTCAAAGCCATAAGTGAGCAAACAGGAAATGAAGTAATTGTCCGCTACAACATACCTGAACGGAATGCCAATTTCAACCCAACGATTCAGGTGATTCGGGAAACGTTTGGGTTTCCGTTGACCGTAAATTTGATTGATGTAGAATTCGATAAAGAAGGCGTTTTGCGTCCAAAGGCATTTATCGTCGAACCTGATTATTTGATGGATATTACGGCAGTTTCGGAATGTTTTCAGCCGAGACACAATGAGCCAATGCTGTATTTGCTCAAAAAAATGATGCCCTTCAAATCCTCTTCTCCATTAATCATTGGAAACATCGCCAACTTCTTCTTGGATGAGTTAATGACCAATCCAGATGCGGAATTTAAAGAGTTATTCCCGAAAGTTTTTGGACTGTTTCCGCTCCGCTTTGCGATGATGACCGACGGACAGGTAAAGGAAATCATGATAAAATCGAAAGGCCATTTTTTAGTCATCAAAAGAATGGTCAAGTCAGATTTTGCAAAAAGCGATATTGACCGTGAAAGTTGCTATTTGGAACCTACTTTCTACTCTGCGGAATATGGTTTACAAGGTCGTTTGGATGCATTTCATCACTCAGATAAAACGGCCATTATTGAGTTAAAATCTGGAAAGGCATACATGCCAAACTTGTATGGTTTGAGCAATAATCACTTTACACAAACGCTACTTTATGACTTATTAATTAAAACGACTTTTAATAATAAACTCAAACCAACCAACTACATTTTGTACTCCTCTTCATCTGATAAACCGTTGCGTTTTGCGCCTGTGGTGAAAGCGCAACAATATGAAGCGATGCAAATTAGAAATCAGTTAGTTGCGATTGAAAAAGGACTTGGATTGCCTCCTAACTCCACAGATAAAAAGTCAGGGGATACAAAAAATAACGGTTCCAAACTTGGTGGTTCAGAAGGGCTACTCGTCAAACTTCGTCCCCAATTTTTTCCTGACGTTAAAGGATTTGCTGCCCGTGATATGGAGGCATTTGAGAAAACTTATGCAGGGTTGACGCCATTAGAAAAGAAGTATTTCAACGCATTCGTTGGCTTCATTGCACGTGAGCATCGGATGGCCAAAACAGGGATGCAAGGCGTCGAAAAAGCCAACGGAATGGCTGCGCTTTGGCTCAATAGTTTTCATGATAAAGAAAGAAACTTTGAAATCATCAGCCACCTGCAACTCGTTGACAATCAAGCAGATAAAGAAGAACCAATCATCACTTTTAATAAAACAGAAAAGACAAACCCGTTAGCTAATTTTAGGATTGGAGACATCGCTGCGCTCTACCCTTTTGATGATGTGAAAGATACAGTTTTAAATAACCAAGTCTTCAAAGTGACAATTATAGATTTGAATAAAGATCAGGTCGTTGTTCGATTGCGTTCTCGCCAATTTAACAATAAAGTGTTCTCCGAAAATCCAATTTGGAACATTGAGCATGATTTGTTGGACAGCAGTTTTGTGGGCATGTATCGAGGACTGTTTGAGTTTGCATCTGCCCCACGTGACAAGAAGGATTTATTGCTTTTGCAGCGTCCTCCAAATGAGCCAGATCCAGTCAGTTTGACTTTGCCAAAAGAGTTGACGCGTGAGCAAGGCAAGATTTTCAGAAAAGTTATCGCTTCCAAAGATTACTTCCTTTTGTGGGGGCCACCCGGCACGGGTAAGACGAGTAAAATGCTCAAAAATCTGGCAGGTTATTATTTCAATGAAACGGAAGAAAACATTTTAATTTTAGCCTACACCAATCGAGCGGTGGATGAAATTTGTGATGCGATTGAAAATTTGGGTGATGAAGTTACAAACTCTTATATCCGAATTGGATCAAGATATGGAACCAATCCAAGATTTAGAGATAAGCTGTTAGATCAGAAAATTGGGAAGGCCAAAAAGCGATCTGAGCTATTAGAAATCGTACAAGAGCATCGGGTGTTTGTGGCCACCCTTTCTTCATTTGGTACTAAACTGGAGTTGCTGCAAATGAAGAAATTCAAACGTGTCATCATTGATGAAGCATCACAAGTTTTGGAACCAATGTTGACTGGTTTGTTGACGCACTTCGAACATTTCACATTGATTGGCGACCACAAACAATTGCCTGCTGTTGTTACGCAAAGTCCTGAACTTTCCGCCACAAAGGATGAAACTTTAGAAAAAATTGGTCTGCATGACATGCGAAATTCTTTTTTTGAAAGGCTCTTTTTACAATGTGATAAAAATGGTTGGACGTGGGCTTATGACCGACTAAGTCATCAAGGAAGAATGCACCAAGACATCATGCAATTTCCAAATGACCATTTCTATCAAGGACATCTTAAAATATTGCCAGAAGAGATTTCCTATCGCACAACTCAGCAACAACCCCTTGATAATGAGTCAGTTACAAAAAGAGAAAACCTAATCGAAGATTTACTAAAACATCGCGTCTTATTTCTTCCTTCCAAAGAAGACATGGATGATGGTTTTCAAAAAACCAATAAATATGAAGCGGCACAGATTGTGGATTTGGTTGGAGATTTCAATCTCATTTTCAAACAAATGAACTTGAAAGCGTCCATTGGAATCATCACGCCCTATCGCGCACAAATTGCTTTGATTACGAGTTATTTATCAAAAGCAAATTTATTGACAGAGGACTTGTCAATTGATACCGTAGAGCGATATCAAGGAAGCTCACGAGATGTGATATTGATTTCACTTTGTACCAATACAGATTCGCAACTCGCTTCCATGACCAGTTTGATGGATGATGGAACTGACCGAAAACTCAATGTCGCACTCACACGAGCACGCCATCACATGGTAGTGGTTGGTTGCCCAGAAATGTTGAAAGGAAATGTTTTGTATGAGAAATTTATGGAGCAGTACAAAAAATAAAAGCTTCCTGGGTTAGGAAGCTTTTAGTGCTTGTTTGAAATTTCATGATTGAGCGAAAGTGAGAAAATTTTATTTTGAATGAGGCAAAAAAACGTAGGCGATGCAGTAGCATCAACGAGGCTTTTTAACGAAATTCAACATAAAATTTACCGCTTGCAGCCAATCAAGGGAAATTTAAAAAAGCTCTTAAGGTTTTCTGGAGAAATTATTCTCCAGTTTTAATAGTGTTACAAAGCGAGGAGAAAAAATTTAGTAAGCACTTTTATTATTACTAAACTTATTACCCAAAATTGAAAGGCCTGAGAATGCTCAAAATCAGGCCTTTCTTACATTTGGTTTCATGAGCTCACACAGGGCTCAAAACGATATGCTTGTCAACAGAACATTCGAAAATTTGACTCGCTCGCTTCAACATGAAACAAAGAAATGATAGTGGATTCTTTGGGTTAAACAAATCTGAGCGTTTCGACTCAAGATTATTTGTTTGAATATCACAAGTGAAACTATGCCTTTTTTTTATTTACATTATTAAATGTTATTGATAAAATTCCTAAAAAAAACCTGAAACCTGTTTTCGAGCCGCTGAAACCTGTTTTTTTGCCCTTGAAATTTTTCAGGAGAAAAATAAAGTTGTTATTTCACTCTAATTTTTCAGTAATCCAGACCAATTGAACAACTACACGCTCATAATTTCTTTCCTATTTTTAATGCCAATTGGTTTAAATGCACAATTTAATACCACTCGTTTTTTCACAAAAAAAGATGGGCTTCCTTCTACCGAATTACATTCAATCGAGATTGGTTTAGGTAATAAAATTTGGATTGCTAATAATAGTGCCTTGGTAAATTTTGACGGCCACAAATTTGAAAAATTCGATCACCTTGCTGAAAAACTGGATTTCAAAAATGTTTTTCGCATTCTTGAAACAGAGAATGGTGTATTTTTAATCACGGGAAGCAAGCAAACCAAAGCATACTTCATGGCCGGTGATTCTATTCAAAAAATAGAACCCCCAAAAACAACTAAGAAACAATCTTATGCATTTGATAGACGTAGAAAAAAACTGCTTTTGCTAAATGAGTCAGAAATTCTTGCTTATGACAAAAGCAAAAATGAATTCCAACCATTTCCTATCCCACTTCCACTTCCCAAAAACGTTTATTTTTATAGAATCTACTCTAATCCAGCTTTTGGAGATTTAAAAATTTTAGCTATTGATAGTATTTCAAAAAAGAGATATGATTTCGTTTTAGCAGATGGAGCATTAGTCAATTTAGGAGTAGGTAAAAGGAAGGTACACGACACATACTATTTAGGAAAAAATAATTGGATTCACAGTAACAAAAAAGGTGATTGGTTCAAAAGTAGTGATTTGAAAAACTGGGAAAAATTTGATATTCCAACAGCAAACGAAATTAATGATTTCAATAATAACTGTCTTAGTAAAAAAGGACTTTTAGTATCAGGCCAACTTGATAGGTTTACTTCGGAAGTGGTTGAATTCAATGAATGTTATCCAAAAGGAATTCGATATATTTTTAAAAACTCGAATGCCATCAATGATGTTGCAAAAGACCATAATGGTAATTTCTGGTTATCAACGCGAGCAGGTTTGATAAAGGTTTTTCCTGCGTTCAATGATTTCCTTCCAAGTCTTGATCCAGGTATGATTTCAGATTTACATACCATGAATGAAGATAAAAATGGTCACTTCTGGTTTGGTTCTTATACGCAGAATTTTGTGGAGTATAATGGTGAAACATTTATGCCGATTGATACCAATTTGACATTCCAATTTATGCCTGGAAAAGCAAAAACTAAAGATGGGAATATGCTTTTTTGCACCTACAAGGCAGATATAAAAAACAACAAAAGAGAAAATCCCAATCATGGTATATTGGAATTTGATGGCGAAAATTTTTCAGAATTTATTCTAAATAAAATCTGGGTTTACTTTTTACATCAAACGCCTGAGGGCAAACTGGGTGCTGGTCTGCAAAATAAAGGATTAGCTATTCGCGAAAATCCTGATTGTCGAGGAGACGCTTGCTGGCAATTCATTGGCCCAGAAAAAGGTTTCAAACTCGGAAATGTACTCACAACTTTGGAAGATCAATACGGACGCTGGTGGATGGGTCGCCCCTCAACTGGCATTGCTGTTTACGAAAAAGATACCGTTTATAATTTTCTACTAAATGAAGAAAATGGCGGTTTGGGAGCATTGGCAAGTATCGAAGATTACAATGGCAACATTTGGTTTGGCACTAACAAAGGATTGTATATTTTCAAAAACAAAAAAGAAATCGAATTTGACACTTTTTCGGTCGCCAATAATTTTATTAAAATCGGTGAAGATGTTTTTAAAGACATAAGTGTCAATGCCCTAAATATTTTGCAAGATTCGATTTTGGTAGTTGGAAATTCAGAAGGATTTGGATTGTTGGATTTGAAAGGAATTTATGATCGAGGAAAATATCGGATTCAGTTTTTTGACAGTCAAAATGGATATACGGGCGATTATTGCGAGCAAGACGGCACTTTCATTGATAGTAAAGAAAATCTATGGATAATTTCTGACCAAGGTGCACATCGTTTCAACTTAGATTTTTTTGAATGGGAAAATGATATCGCCGAAATTAAAATCGATAGCATCACTGCCAACGGAAAAATGTATCCTTATCAAGAAGTACTTAAGCTACGAAGTACGGATAAAAACCTGAAGATTCATTACTCGGTCAACTACTCTTTGAAAAATTCGGATCAAGTAAACATCAATTACATCCTTCAAAAAGATGATGTAAAAAGAAGTCCTACCAAAGATGGTGTAATTGAACTGAACAACTTGGCAGCAGACACTTATGAACTAAAACTAAATTCCGAAACGGCTGGCCTAATGGCTGAGCCTCAGTACATTAGACTCAAAATTCCAGTCCCGATTTGGAAAAACCCTTTTTTCTGGTTGGCCGTTTTAGGACTAATCAGCACTGTTGTTTTTTATGTTAGAAAAAAGCAGGAAGAGCAAAGATTGAAAGAAAACAAACTCCGTGTGCAAGCCATTACCAGTCAACTCAATCCGCACTTCATTAATAATAGTTTGAACTATGTACAACTCAAAGTTTATAAAGATAAAGAGGCAGCAGAAGTTGTAGAAAAGTTGAGTCAAAATATAGGAATGGTATTCGAAAGTTCGAAAAACTCAAAAGCATTTCATTCATTAAAAGAAGAGATGATTTTGGTTGAAAACTATCTGGATATTCAGCAAAAAAGATTTGGAGACCGATTTGATCTCCAAATTCCAAGCATGGAAGATTTGAGCGAATTGACCGAACTACAAGTCATGGTAATGATGTTCCAAATTCATTTTGAAAACGCGATTGAACATGGCATCGGAAATATCACCGAAGACCGGAAAGGAATCATTACTTTTAATTTTACAGAAGAAAATGACATCATTCATTTTGTACTGGAAGATGATGGTGTGGGTAGAAAAAAGGCAGCAGAATTAGAATCAAGCGGCACCCAACAAGGAACCAAAATGCTGAAAGATTTATTGAAAATATATAATCAAAACAACGCAATTCCAATTACCATTGGTTATGATGATGACATTTTTGAAAAAGAAAATGGAACAAAATATGGCACGCGTGTAAACTTCAAAATTCCTAAAAATTACAAATATGAACTATAATTTAAAAAAGATTCGAGTCCTCGTGATTGAGGACGAAAAGCAATCAAGCGATTGGTTATGTGAACGGATTTCTGAGTTTAAAGAATTTGAATTAATCGGAGCTGCAGGAAAAGTTGACGAGGCCTATTCCTTAATTGTTCAAACCAAACCTGATGCGATTTTTTTGGACAATAAATTAATCGGTGGCAACGGAATTAGTATTTTGGAAAGATTGAAAAACAATCATCAACCCATCCCACAAATAATTGTCACCACTGCCGTCAAAGAATATGCAATTGAATACCTCAATAACTGGGGAGATTATTGCAAAAAATATCTGATGAAACCCTACGGAAGTGAATGGGAGAAAAAGCTAAGAACCTGCATTGATATTTTGCTCCCAGGTATTGTTCCAACTCTACCCGAAAGCCAGCAAAATACAAATAACAAGAATCACACTTTTCTAAAAGAAAAAGGAGGATTACAAAAAGTATCATTTGACGAAATCATTTGGGTACAGGTTTTAAAAAACGTTGGTGTCGAATTGGTTTTGAAAGATCGCAACGTCACAAGTACCCAATCGCTCACCAAGTCTATTGCTTCCCTTCCCGAAAACTTCATTCAAATTAGCCGTTTTGTAGTTTTAAATACTGACAAAATTATTGGAATTGATCAAGCAACTCAAAGTGTATTTGTCGAGTATTACGACAAAAAACACCCGCTTCCATTTAGTCCAAATTATAAACAAAACATCCTCAATCGTTTACCTACATTTGGAGATTAAACCATTTAAAAAATATCCTGTTAAAAAAGACATGAAAAACATTCTCACAATTGGTTTAATGCTGCTCTTTTTTGGTTGCACAAAAAAATCAGTAGATCCGATTATTTCTCCCGAAACGCCAGAAGTTCCTGATGTACGAGGGAATATTTCCTATTTAGCTTTGGGCGATTCTTATACGATTGGACAATCCGTAGTGCCAGGGGAAAAGTTCCCAAATCAATTAGCTGCTCGTTTGACTGAAAATGGAGATACTGTAAAATCAGTCAAATTTGTAGCAAGAACTGGATGGACCACTACTGATCTGCTTAATGGAATCGCAACAACTTCTGATTTTGACAGCACCTATTCTTTCGTGACGCTTTTAATCGGAGTCAATAATGAATTTCGAGGTCAAACGACTGAAACCTTTGAGGAAGAATTCCCAATTTTACTCGACAAAGCAATAGAGTTTGCAGGTGGAAAAAAGGAACATGTTTTCGTTTTATCGATTCCTGATTATGCTTTCACTCCTGCCTATAGTGGTAGATCACAAACTACGGATCGCATCAATGCGTTCAATGAGATCAAACAACGAAAAACCGAAGAAAAAGGCGTTGCTTTTTTCAATATCACCCCGATTTCAAGAGAAGGGTTGAATGATCCTGATTTGATTTCTGAAGATAATTTGCACCCATCCGGCAAGCAATATAGATTATGGGTGAATAACCTTTACCCTTCGGTAAGGCAAATATTTTTGTAATCTATAAAATTAAGTGTTTGCTATTAACGTCAGAGACAGTTACGTTGGTTGATTCCACTGGGCGATTGTAATTGAATGGGTATTACAGCTGCAAAAAATCACCTCGAAGACCAAGCGCCATATCCGCCCGAAAGATTATATAAATTTTCGAATCCTTCCTTATCCATTGCAGAACAAGCTCTTCCGCTACGGTTGCCACTTCTACAATAAACCAAATAGGTTTTTGATTTATCCAATGCTTTGATTTTTTTAGAAAAAGTTGGACTCATAATGTTGATTTCCTGTGCACCTTTAATTTTACCTCCTTTGATTTCTTTAGGCGTTCGCACGTCAAGAACCACGGTATTGGTGTCTTTCATCAGTTCAGCAAATTTGCTGGCATCGATGTTTTGATAATTGCCGTTTTGTCCGCGGACTTTATTTACAAAAAATAATACGCCAAGAACTGAGACGATGATTAATGCGATTTTCATAAGAAGATTTTTTTTATTTTATTTTTTTAAAATTGAAAATTGAAGTTGTTTAAGAATTCATGATTTCGCGAAAGTGTGAAAATTTTATTTTGAATAAGGCAAAAACCCAGTCCGCCGATTGCAGACGGGCGGGCACAGTCGATGCCTTAGCATCGGCGAGGATTTTTAACGCAATTCAGAATGAAATTTGCCGCTTGCAGCCAATCAATGAGTTTTTAAACAACTTCAATATTTGGAAACTTCAGTTGCTTGCATTCCCAAAACTTGAAAAACGCTTCCTGCATTGTAAACTTCCTCAATGCCCTCACTTTTCAAATAGTTCAGGGCTTGGCCACTTCTGTTGCCGCTTGCGCAATAAACCACAATCGGTTTAGACATTTTTCGAAATTCCTCTACCCTATCCGAAATGCTTCCCAACGGAATATTTATCGCTCCATTTGCACGAATCAGTTCAAATTCATGTGGTTCTCGAACGTCCACTATGGTGGTAGTTCTTTGATTGATTATTTCTTCTAAATTCATATTATTTATTTTCCACAAAGGTGCCCCTTTTCTTAATACACAATCGGTGACCTGCATCACAAAAGAAAAAATTCTTTTTTTGGAACGCTCAAAAAATAACTTCCCCCTTTCAAAAAATTAGCGAAGGAAAAGTGATTGATAATGAGGTTTTTCGAGTTAATTTTTTGAATTAAAGAGGGAAGTTATTTTTGAGTAATAATGCGATTCAGGAGTTGAATTTTTTATCAGCCCTTTCGGCGAACAAGTGGCACCTTGCTTTAGCAAGGTGAATAATTAAAAATAGAATGTTTGGCTAAAGCCACTCATTGCTACCTTATTACACCAAGCTAAAGCTTGGTGCTATGAATGTGCTACTTATTCCCGCGCATGAATAATAAACAATGTTTCAAACCTTGATCCGCATTAATACTCAATCGACCATTTCCAATTTTCTTTTTTTGTTTTAAATTTCTTCCTCCAATTCCAAAATAAACCATTCAATTTCGGCGACATTCAAACCCGGTCTTCGTTCAATTTCTTGAGGAGCATAATGTTTGGCGAGGTAATCTAAAATTATCGGTTCATTTTTTCCTAAATCCCAAAGTCCCTGCGTTTTTTGCATCCAACGAATCATGTCTTTCCAACCATCACGCGTTGCTCTGTTTTGTGTCACGAGTTTTGCAGAATGGCAAGCAGTACAAGCCGCTCGAACCATATCGAAACCTTCTGCATAAACCAAACCCGTTTCTACATGAATTCCATTTTCGACTCGATCCCAATCATCCTCAGCAGGATCACCTCTTCTGTAGTTTTCGGTAGGAGGTGGAGGCGTTTCAAACCATTTTATAATGCTTTCGCCAAAGAGTCCATAAATCAACCCAATGCAACAAAGAAAAAGCACTAAATATATCAATGATAAAAAAGCTTTAATAATTATTTCCGTAGGTTGCTCTGTTGGTATTCGTTTTCTCATGGTCAATATTTTATTGAACTTTTACGGCAATTCGATGACAAGCATTATTCAAATAACCCCTCGGATTCCACCCAGGCAAAAGCATCGGTTGGGTAATGGCATTTGCATCAGTAGCTTTCACCCACACCTCATAATAACCCGTTTGCGGAAAATCAACTTTCGCATCAAAATGCTGCCATGCAAATCGGTTGACGGCTTCCGTCAAATTACAAGGCTTCCAAGTCGCTCCAAAATCAATCGAGAATTCCATTTTTGTAATCTTAGAATCACCCGTCCATGCATGTCCGCGAATCGGCAATTTTTGACCTTTTTTAATTGTCGCTCCAGTTTGAGGAAAAGTGATTAATGACTTCACTGGCATCGCTTCGATAATGCACATGTCTTCGTCTTCGACCTTAGTGCCGGGTGCGACTGGTTTGCAGGGCACGCGATAAGATTGCCCAGTCATTTTTGGCCCGTCGTGGACTTTATTTCTAATGACAATTTTACTCAACCATTTCCCAGAACAGGAAGCTGGAAAACCTCCAAAAACCAACCGCAACGGATGCCCGTTGAGCATCGGAATATCTTCGCCGTTCATGGCCCAAGCAATTAGACTTTCGTCCTCCATTGCTTTCGAAATTGGAACCCCACGAGAGATAACGACTTTTTTAGGATCGCCATTGATGTGTGTGTCTTTTCCATAATATGCGACATACACGGCATTGCTTTTCACCCCAGCATCATTGAGCACATCTTTGAGGCGAACGCCCGTCCATTCAGGGCAACCAATGGCGCCCGTTGTCCACTGATTTCCTTTTGCGGGTGGGTTAAATTCTTTGCGACCATTGCCACCACATTCGAGGGTGAGTTGGTAGGTATAATTTTTAAACTTAGCTTTCAATTGAGCAATCGTGTAGGTCTTTTTTGAGAGAGCAGATTCGCCCTCAATTGTCAAAGTCCATTTCGAAACATCGACCGTATTTTCGGCAGGTGGCAAGCCGTTATTTCTTACGAAAAGTTTGTCTCCAGGAGTAATTTTATCATCCAACAAATGTGGAGGTGTTTCTGCATTGATCGGTTTATCATTCAAAATGATGAGGCCAGAATGTTTCCCCGGAAGGGAGAAAAAATCATTGCTATCTGCAAACGCAGCTGGAATCAAACCCGATGTATAGTTCCGACCAAAAACGACGGGTGCGCCGAGTGCTGCACCCATTGCAACGATTGCCGTTTTTTTCAAAAAACCTCTCCGATTTGCGGATGCGCCCCAGAGGGCTTTTTCCGCTTCCGTTTTGTCTTTTTTGTAAAGTTCGTGGATGCCTTTTTTCGTTTGTTTATTGGACATTATTTTCTTTTTGTTGGAAGTTAGCGGTTGAAAGTTGGAAGTTTTGCCAGTGCAAAATTTTCAACTAACCGAACATCTATTTCCCAAATCCATGTAGGTTCTGCTTTGCAAAATCTTCTGGAAACTCCTCTACCCCTGGGAATCCGAGACGAATATCTCGCCCATCATGTGGAATGTAAGCTGTACCGAAAAGGTAATCCCAAACGGCAAGCGTCAAACCGAAGTTGATACCCGTGCGCCGATCTTCGGGCAACTCGTAAGAGTGGTGCCAAATATGCATTTCGGGGCTATTGAAAAGTTTACGCATAACCGGCCCTAAAACCAATGAACCAACTGCTATACTCCCGAAGAAAATTCCCCATTTTGTAAAGAGAGAAGCAGATTCAAAAACAGTAACTTCCAAAAGTCCATTTGCCAAAACAATCCCAATCAAGCCGCCAAGAATTCCACCAGTGATACGACCGCTGACGGAGATATTTGAATGGTTAAAATGCCCCCACGCAAGCGTAAAAATGTGTATCACAAAAAAGTCATAGAGCCCAATACCGAGCAGGGCAAGTGGAATATATTCAAGTGTTCGATAGACTACATTTTCCATCCAATGATAGCGCAGGTGAGCGGCAAAACCCATTTCTTCGACCGAGTGGTGAACTTTGTGAAATTCCCATAAAGTCTCGCTCTTGTGCAGCAGTCGGTGAATCCACCATTGTACAAAATCACGTACAAAAAAGCCCACTAAAAGTATCAACCAATAGGGCATCGAATTGAGCGGATTGCTTTGCTGAAGATTGAATCCAGCTACTGCTTTAATACCATCATTGAATAAATTTACAATCACATCAGAAGCCGCGTTATAAATCACGAGAGAAAAAAGGAAGAAGTTGAAAAACATATAAAATCCGTCCATCCAAAAGTCCTTTCGATTGACGGGTTGACCTTTTCTCCAAGGGATGACAACTTCCAAAATGAGGAAAAAAGTGGAGACAATAATCAACCAATAGAAATAGGAATTCCAACTTGGATTGATGATATCATTCATCAAATATTTCGCGTATCCAGTGTATCCATTCACAAAAATATCCCAATACTTCATTATCTTTTATTTTATAATTAATTGATTTTTAAGTTCTGCGAAAAGTCGAGCATGCTCTGTTTTCGAAGTCTTTTTTTCTATTTCGACACTACCGTCTTTCTTATGAAAATAACTCCACTCAATCCATGAACCATCATAATTTTTAACATTTGGGTAACCCAAAACTTCGGTTAAAATATAAGCCGTATGCGCCGAGCGAACACCCGACTGGCAGTAAACAATTATTTTTTTATCCCGATTAATTCCTGCTTTTTCAAAATTAAATTTCTGATCTTTTAAACATTTAAAACGGTGATCCTTGTGCAATTCCACTGCGTCTGACCAATTCAAATGCAGAGCAGATGGAATGCAGCCCGCATCAAATGCGCCTTTTTTAAAAGGATATAATTTTCCTTTTGAAATGTAAGGTGCGCCGCGATATTCTTCCAATTCGCGCGTATCCAATAGAATTATTTGAGGATTGTTTATGGCCGCTTTTACATCCTCAATGGTTGCGATTTTTGACTCATCTTTTTCAAAAGAAAATTTAAAATTTGTTTTTGATTTTGGTGAGGGAACATCTTTAGTCAAAACAAAACCTGCGGCTTTCCAAGCGGCTTTTCCTCCGTTTATGATTTTCCAATTTTTGTGCCCATAAAGGTCCAACAAAAAAGCAACACGGAGCGCATCGCACGAACCTTTGATATCATATATCAAAATCAAATCATCGGAATTCACGCCTTTTTCACTCAACAAATCTTCCATTTCTTCTCGGGAAGCGCGCATTCCACTATAGGCATATTTTCCTTTGCTCGCATAATCAGGGCGCCACATTTGGATTGCTCCAGAAATGTGCCCTTCTGCATATTTTTCCTTTTTACTAACCTCAAACAACGAAACATCTATTCTGGTTTTCAAAAACATTTTTGCAGCCTCAACACTGATTATTCCCTTTGCATTGACCGAATCTTTGGACGTATAAGCAAGCGTATTTTCTATTGATACAACCTCTTGTCCCGTTAATTTTTCATCAGAATTGTCTTTGCAACCCGCCGAAAAAATCAGGAGAAGAATAGAGAAGGGAAATCCAATTATTATGAAATTTCGATTGGTCAAAAAAATAATTTATTCGTTTATCAAAAACTAAGGCGAATATATAAAAACATGAACATGTATTTATGCATTGTTTTTATACATAAATATAGTTTGGGGCAATAGCCTGAACTACCATAGACAAAGATAAGGACGCTGTTTAGTAAGTTAGGTGATTGACATCACATAAAGGTTTTAGTTTTTGATAAGATAGGTTTCATTTTTCATTGCTGGTTTCTGTCTCCAGACAGAAACCAGATATCCATTCGTCTCCAGACGAATATTTTTTTTTTTCAATAAAACATTTCAATAAAAGAAAAGAAGTGCCTTGCTATTCGCGTCAGCCTGTGGCGGATAAATCAGAGACGCTGGCAATAGGTGATTCCAATCGGAGACTGGAACCATAGAGGGAACGATGACAAATTGTAAGGCCAAAAGTGACTTCTGCTGAAGAAAAGAAACTGAGGAAGGCTGTTTTAGATTATAAAATTATTCTTACTTTTATTACTTAATCGTCCTAAGTGCTCGAATACGAAAAATATAAAAAACGACGGATCGAAATTGAAAACCTTCTACGAGTTGATGACACTCGAGGCGCTATCTTAGCGATTTCTCAATGGGTTGAAGAAATACGGCCACTAATTGAAAGCGATATTTATAAAAATCATGTAATTTCTCTTTCAGCTCGAAGGTATAGGATAACTAATTTTTTAGGCCAAGGAATGATTTCAATTGAGGAGTTTGGTCAAAAAAAAGATTCAATAAATCATGCTTGTCTAAATATTCTTGATCAAATAGAAACTGCAATTCGGAGCCGTCTTGGGATTTCTTACCCAGGAATTCATGGGCTTCCTCCAATAATTAGAATTGATATTGAATTTGGAAATTTGGAACAACTAATAATTGGAAACCAAAATTCTTGATCCATCGACAGTTACCAACATTTCTTTGTGGAAAAATCATCCCCTTTTGTGCAAATCTTACACTAAAGCAACTCCATTATTTACTACCTTTG
>CALLVG010000029.1 GCA_938010715.1 uncultured Saprospiraceae bacterium | reverse complement strand
CTCTGCTTAATTTCTTCAAATTAATTCTTTGTCGAGGAACATTAGCCGAAAGGTCAAATGTTTCTACCTTTTGTCCCAGTGAATTATAACACACCAGTCGATTTTTACCTTTCAAAATCTCACCAGTTTCTATAAAAATATAATCATTGGTAGGATTGGGGTAAACCTTATATTCTATATTTTTAGCAATCGAATTTACGCCAGACACATCTACCATTAAATTGACTTGCACAATACTATCACAGCCATCAATTGACGTTAAGTCTTGTGTAAAAGTCGTATCCATAAAATACTGAACACCTAAAAAGGTTCCTCCTTTCGCAATTATCGTATCTAATGCTAAACTGTAAGTTGGATTTACGGTAACTGTAACCGTATCTCTAAATACAGCTCCACAAGAATCAATTCCAGTGACACTTACAACTTCGCTTGTGTTTGCATCATAAATGTTAGAACTACTTCCATCATGCCATAGAATCGACGAATAATCTCCAAGTAATTCATACCTAATTCCTTCTCCTTCGCATATTATTCGATCATTACCCAAATTGATTGGCTGGGCTATGTAGGGTGTTAATGATAAAGAATCCATATTATTAAGATAGGTACATTCTCTTTTCTCGTTTTGAGGGAAAGACCAACCAAGATGATAAGGGAGGTTTACTGTTCCTGTATCATTCAAAACAACAAATACTCGCTCAGCTCCAAATGGTAGGTTAAGAATCATTTGTTGACAATCATTTACCGATAAACTTCTTGATAACAATGTGGCCAAAAGAAGATTTGCAGACTGCTCAGTTGGGTTTTCATCATAAACCGCGATTGGCATATTTTGAGTCAAAATATGTTCACCTAAATTACAAATATCAATTACCAATTTAGTTGATGATGGGCAATTTTCCATTTCTCTAAGATTCGCAATTATTGCATCAGGTAAAGATGGTGGAGGACAAACATCTTCTACAATCGGAGTAATATCTCTGATTGGCATATCGAAATCGACTACTGTACCAAAGGTGTCAACCTGCAATTCAACTGAATCGAAAGCCAACTCAGGAAATGGAACTTCATTCCATTCAAAAGGAATCAAATTGCAAGAATCTGCTAACCCCTGTTGGTCTGTGTTAATGAGATACAGCCCTCCTCCCTCGGAATTAAAACCATTAGAATAGCCCGTCATTAATATTTGACTACGATCCTGAGAAGGTTCAATATCAAAAAGGGTTTCGTTACCTGCTGTCCCATAACCCCTATTCCATTTTACATTGAAATTGGTGTCTAATTTTATTAAATAAAAAGCATCAACTTCTGACTGAATCGCTCCAAACCGTCTCCAACTTTCTAAAGCCATCAAAATTTCTGAGTCCTGCACTTTAAAAGGAATAAACCCATGAGCGTACCGTTGATCTCGTGTTTGCCAACTTTTCTTCTGAATAATATTAAGATTAGAATCTATTTTAATAAGAAAGTTTTCAGAATAAGAAGGCTCAACTGTTCCGCTTGAGAAATCTCCTTGAAAAACAAAACTGTTCTCATTAATTTTCTTCCCATAGGTTATATCTAATCCTTTTCGAGTTTCTTGAGGTTTAATCACCTTATTCATAGTAGGAATGCCGTTTTGATCTAACTTAATCAAAATACCTCTTCTATAGTATTCATTTTGAGGAGTAATAAACTCTCCTGCATAAAAACCAGAAGCTATTAAATTCTTCCCACCTATGGGTGTTAAATCCACTCCTGCAACATTAAATTCCGGGTCAGGACATGAGATAAGGTTCTTATATAAAATTTCTCCATCTCCATCAATTTTTATTATTTGTAATTCTCTAGTTGCAGCAAACAAAGTTGTAATAAAAATAAATTCGTCATTAGATATTGACAATAGCTTATTAATATGAGCATTTAACCCATATTCTGCTTGAACAACCTTAGTCCAAAGAATTTCTCCTTCATTAGAAATTTTTGAAAAAAATATTCCATGCTGAATTGTTGGCTGAGAGAAGGTACTTCTTAAAATAATGCCTGCCGTTAAATAATTGCCATCAGCTGTTGGTTCTATTTGATAAATTACTTCATCAGCATCACTCGTAAAAGGGTATGGTTCATTCGTTTTAGTACCAATAGATTTAGCCCATTCTGTATTACCTAATTTGTCTAATTTTAAAATAAAACCCTCTCCTGCATAATTTGTATTACCACTAACATCTAATCCTCCTCCCGTATTACCAACGATAATCTTCCCACCATCTGGGGTAGTTACTACATCATAAGGAACATCTTCTTCAAAGGTTAAATCGATCGTTTTTTGAAAAAACGGAGCAATAGAATCACATTGTGATGCATAAGAAACTTCCGTTTCCAAACCATCAACAGATGATTCTGAACCATGAAATAAGCCAAATAAAAAAGGAAGTAGAAAAAAATAATTTAGAAGTTTCATAACTCAAGTTTTATAGAAAAAACGCAACCTGAATTAAAAATAAGAAAAAACGCCGATTCAAAGAACAATATCGCTTAAATGGGTTTTTAAAATTCATACTTTCGCATTCGATTTTACGCTAAAAACAACTTTTTAATGAATTTCCATTCTCTAAAATTAATATCAAAAAATCAGCAAACGGCTGATGCCTACACTTTTACGTTTGAAGTGCCGGAAGATTTGAAACCTACTTTCAAATTTAAACATGGGCAATATGTTACTTTGAAGTTTGATATCAACGGCTCAGAAGAACGTCGTTCATATTCACTTTGTAGCAGTATGCATGAAGATGAATGGACTGTGGCAGTGAAAAAAGTGGAAAAAGGCAAAGTTTCTACCTACATGATAGATACTTTGACAGAAGGAACAATGGTCGAAGTTGCCAAGCCACAAGGAAAATTCACTTGTAAAATTAATAGCGAAGGAATTAAATCCTACTACCTCTTTGGAGCGGGAAGCGGCATTACGCCTTTGATGTCTATTTTAAAAACAGTTTTGGAAGAAGAACCCAAAAGCACGGTTTTTCTCCTTTACGGAAATAGAAATGAGGATTCCATCATTTTCAAAAATGAATTAGTCGCATTAGAAAAACGATATAGTGGTCAGTTGATCGTCACCCATACTTTGAGTCAACCTCAAAAAGAAAAAGGTGGCTGGTTCAAAAAAGATAAAATCAATTGGAATGGACAGGTTGGTAGAATTGATGGACAAGCTGTTCGGTTGTTTTTAGCGGATAATCCACCACGTTCCAAAAATGAAGAATATTTTATTTGTGGCCCAGGTGAAATGATAAAAGCAGTTGAATCCACTTTACTTGAATTGGAAACGGATAAAAAACATATTCATTTCGAATACTTTTCAACTCCTGAAACGGAAGGAGGAACAACTGCTGCTACCGCAGGCGGAACCAATGCAAAAGCAAAAATTCACCTCGACGGTAGTGAAATTGATTTAGAGATTCCAAAAGGTACCAACGTCTTAGATGCTTTGATGGATGAGGGATATGATCCACCATTTAGCTGCAAATCAGGTGCTTGCTCAACTTGCATTGGAAAAGTATTAAAAGGTAAAGTAGAAATGGAATCTTGTCTCGCGCTCGATGATGAGGAAGTAGAGGAAGGATTCATTTTGACTTGCCAAGCACATCCTACCACTGCTGAAGTAGAAATTACTTTTGAGGTATAATCTCTATTATTTTCAAATCCATACAACCATTCCATAACTGCCTTTCGTCTTTTATCATTAGGAGGATACTGAACTATTTGATTTCCCGTTAAACCTTCGTTAAAAAAATCATTTTTGGGGTATCAAACAGTGCATTGAACACGTTTCAATGATAGTGTTCGGAAAGTAGAAAGGTAATCTTACCTTTGCACGCGCTAAATTTGAAATTCAATTTTTAAAAAAAATTCAAATAAAAAATATGATTAAGAAAATCGGAATTACACTATGTTTTGCAGTACTCTTCACTACTATTTCTTTTGCTCAGAGAATTGCAATTGTTGATGTAACGCAGGTATTAGAAAGCCTTGAAAGTTATAAAACAGCTCAAACGCAATTGGACAAAGCCGCAGCAGAATGGAGACAGCAAATCGCTCAGGAATATGATGTGATCAAAGGGCTTTACAGTAGATATCAAGCAGAGCAAGTTTTGTTGAGCGATGACCAACGCAAGCAACGTGAAGACGAAATCATGTCAAAAGAAAGAGCAGTTCGTGAAATGCAAAAAATCAAATTTGGCCCTGATGGCGAATTATTTGAAAAGCGTCAAGATTTGATTCAACCTATTCAGGAAAAAATCTATAATGCAATTGAAGAATTTGCGAGTGACCGTAATTTCGATTTCATTTTTGACAAAGGAGGAAGCGCTGGTTTGTTATTCGCAAATCCACAATTCGACAAAACAGAGGACATCTTAAAAATGGTAAGATAACCATCTGATTTATAGGTATAATCCACATTAGTAAACAAACTCAATATTGAATATAGGCGAAATATTTATCTTCGCCTTCCATTAAAAAAATTATTAAATCCATAGATAACTATGAAGAATTTGTTCAAATTAGGAGGCTTTTTGATAGCTTTCATGTTGTTGTCAACAGCAACTCAAGCTCAAAAGTACGGATATATGAATTTTGATGCTATCGTTTCGATGATGCCAGAAATGAAATCTGTACAAACTACATTAGAAACAACGCAGAAGCAATACCAAGATCGTGGTCAAAAAATGATCGAAGAATTGCAAGCTGAATTCCAAGCTGCTCAAACCAAAATGGCGCAAGGGACGCTTTCTCCTAAACAACAGGAAGAAGAGCAAAAACGTCTTGAAGCAAAGCAAGGAGAAATCCAGAAGTACGAGCAAGAAATGGTTTTAGCAATGCAGAAAAAAGAATTCGAATTATTAGGCCCGGTACGTGAAAAAATGAAAACTGCAATTGATGCAGTTGCTGCCGAAGGTGGTTACACATTCATTTTCAACTATCCTACTGCTGCTAATACAATTCTTTTTGCAGATACAGCAGCAGACCTTACAAAGGAAGTTGCGAAGAAATTAGGTGTTACTTTACCTACAGCTCCTGCTGGAGGAGGGAAATAATTACCCTTTCAACGTATAGTCCTAAAATAACAATACAGGGATTAAGGAATAAAATTAACTGGGTATCGGCATAAGCTGATAGCCAGTTTTTTGTTTTTTATAGATTAGGCTATTTTTTGTTTAAAAACTCGTTGCTTGGCTACAAGCGAACTATTTCGGAATAAAGTCTATTCTTATCTTGATATTCTACTTCTGATGCATCTAATTTAGAACGGGGCATTACGAAAAAAAGAGCCAAGATAGTTGAATATCTCGACTCTTTTTATGAGTTAAATTTTTAGAAAATTTCTATTTTCCAACAGTTGTATTGATAGTAAATCCAACATCATTTGCAATAATGTAATCAACTGGTACGCCAGCCGTTCCTTCCACATTGTAGGTAAGTCCCCAGTCCGTTCTATCAATAGAAAAATCTTCTGAACGGATAGCTACTTTAGCATCTTCTGCTACTACATTAGCATTGAAAGTTATACTTTTTGTTACCCCTAAAATGGTCAAATTTCCAGTCACTTTTGAATTGTAAGTTCCAGTCGCTTTTTCCAAATTAGTCAATTCAAATTTTGCAGTAGGGAATTTTTCAGCATTGAAAAGATCTGGTGACAATAAATGACCTTTCAATTTTCCTATCTCTTCTGCTCCTGCTGGGAAATTCTCAACTGTCAATGATGCGATATCCATTACGATGCTTGCATTTACTACGGTTCCATTACTTACCTTGACGTCAGCATCTTTAATGAAAATTTTACCAAATCTTGGTTGTACACCACCTAAGTGGGCAGCTCTCCAGCTGACAAAACTTCCCTCAGCGACTGTATTCAAAGTAGTTGCATCAGAAGCATTTACGGTTTTTACAGTTTCAGCAGCTTTTGTTTCTGCTTGATTGCCCGTACTTGAGCAGGAGCTCAACATTACTCCAGAAATGACTAATGATAAAAAGATAATTTTTCTAAACATGTTTTTTTTGATTTGATTTATAAAGCCTGTAAACATGTTGAGTTCAATTTAGTTTTACCCAGCCCAACCTTCACGATCCAAACTTCGATATTGAATAGCTTCCGCCAAATGTTCAATTTGAATATCTTTTTGGCCACCCAAATCCGCAGACGTCCTTGCTACTTTTAAAATTCGGTCATAGGCACGCGCAGAGAGTTGCAGTTTTTCCATTGACTTTTTCAACAGATTCAAACCTGCTGGACTGATTTCACAAACTTCTCTGACCATTCGACTTGGCATTTGCGCATTGGCATAAATCTTTTTATGATCTTTAAATCGTTCTGCTTGTATCTGGCGAGCTTCGACGACTCTTTGTGCAATGTCTTTACTGGTCACTTCTGGTCGATCATAGCTCGAAAGCTGATCATAACTCACTGGTGTCACTTCTACATGTAAATCAATTCTATCTAAAAGTGGTCCTGAGATTTTATTTAAATATCGTTTGACGACCCCTGGCCCACAAACACAGTCCTTTTCATGATGATTGTAAAAACCACATGGACATGGATTCATTGAAGATATGAGCATAAAACTGGCAGGGTAGTCCACGGTCACTTTTGCACGTGAAATCGTTACTTGTCGCTCTTCCATTGGTTGACGCAAAACTTCCAATACACTTCGCTTAAACTCTGGCAGTTCATCCAAAAATAAAACCCCATTATGCGCCAAAGAAATCTCTCCTGGCAGTGGATTTGAGCCACCTCCCACCAATGCTACATCACTAATCGTATGATGCGGCGCTCTGAATGGCCGAGTTGTCAACAAACCAGTATCTGATTGTAAGATGCCTGATACCGAGTGAATTTTTGTGGTCTCCAACGCCTCTCGCAAATTAAGCGGCGGAAGAATCGTCGGCAATCGTCTCGCCAACATCGTTTTACCTGCTCCCGGCGGTCCAATTAAAATTGCATTGTGCCCACCTGCTGCGGCAATTTCCAGCGCCCGTTTTATATTCTCCTGACCTTTTACATCAGAAAAATCTACGTCGTAATGGTTGACGGTATCTTCAAAAAGAGCACGAGTATCAATTTTTGTTGTTTTGATACTTGGCTTTCCGTTGATGATTTCGATGGCTTGTTGTAAGGTTTCTACCCCAAACACATCCAAGTCATTGACGATAGCTGCTTCTTTTGCGTTTGCTTTTGGTAATATAAATCCTTTGAAGTTTTCCTTTCTCGCTTGAATGGCGACAGGCAATGCCCCTTTGATAGGTCGCAAAATGCCATCTAAAGATAATTCGCCCATGATGACATAATCGCCCAACAAATTTGCGCTAATCTGATTGGAAGCAGCGAGCAAGCCAATAGCAATCGGCAAATCGTAATAAGAGCCTTCCTTTCGAGTGTTTGCTGGTGCGAGATTAACAATCGTATTGGCTCTCGGCATTTTGAAGCCCACATATTTTAGTGCCGATTCGATACGTTGAAAGCCTTCTTTCACCGCACTGTCTGGCAGCCCCACCATGTTGTAGTAAACTGATCCGGCCACAGGTTGGCCTCCGATATTGACTTCTACGGTAATTTTTTGCGCATCAACCCCCTGTACAGCGCTTGAGTATGTTTTGACAAGCATAGTTTTCTCGTTCTATTGGATAATTATGGACGTAAGTTATTTAATTGTTGGCAAAACCCAATAAACCAGAGCTGTATTATTTGAGAATCACATCCAAATCACCCAGATTTTTTACAATATAAGTAGGTTTCAGATCAGCTGTCAACGCTTTATTGGAAGGATTGATCCAACAAGTATGAATACCATAATCCCAGCCACCTTGTATATCTGAGCCAAGGTTATCACCTATGATCAAAACACGATTTTTATCAGTATTTCCTATTTTAGAAAAAGTATAATCGAAAAATGGTTGGTGCGGTTTTGAACTTCCAATTTCATCTGAAATAATGATGTGTTTGAAATAATCATCCATATCCATTTTGGCCAAACGCGCACGTTGTATTTCTTTAAAGCCATTGGTGACCATCGCCAATTGATATTTTTCTGCCCACTTGGGAATCAAGGTCTGTGCATCTTTCATCCAAAAGATTTTATCGGAAAGGTTTGCATGGTAGCTATCGGCAAAATCAATCGAATTTACACCTGCATTGATGGCTTTTAGAAAACGGTCGATTCTTAAATATCGAAGTTCATCTTGGGTGATGGTTCCTTCTTCCAATTCTTTCCAACATTGCATGTTGATAGGTCGATAAACGGTCATCAAATCTTCTTCCGAATTGATTTCGTAATCTGTTAGTGTTTTTTCAAAAGCATAATACATCGCTTTTGTGAAGTTGAGGATGGTGTTGTCGAGGTCGAATAAGAGCCAGTCGTATTGCATTGGTGATTTTTGGACAAAAATAGGCTTATATTTTCAACCTTTTTTGAAGATGGTTGGGATTTCTTTTTTTGGTGCCAAATGACTAAACCTAATTCATTAACTTGATTGTCATATCACTCAGCTGCTTCAGTAATATCTCGGTAGGTTTCTTTGGAAACTTCACTGTCAGATAATCCTTCTGCTTCACTGTCTTCTTTAGATTTGTGATATAATGAGGTTTTTCGCTACTTAAAGTTCTCTTATCCAAATATTTCGATAGCGAACCAAATCGCCATGATCTTGCAATCGTAATGGCATTTTTTCAGGATGTTTAAAATATTTTGACTTTCCGATATAAGCGGTTGGCCCTTCCAATTCAAAATGATTTTGGATTAAAACACCATTGTGAAAAGCTGTTACATACGCAGGGCTTTCCAAACTGCCATCTTTTTTGAAACGGGGAGCTGTGAAAACAATATCATACATCTGCCACTCACCAGGTCTTCGTGAAGCATTAACAAGTGGCGGATTTTGTTTGTAAATGCATCCAGCTTGCCCATTCGAGTACGTTCTATTTTTATAGGAATTCAAAATCTGAATTTCGTAAAGGCTCATCATAAAAACACCGCTATTACTGTAGGCTTGTCCTTCTTTCTGATGATCTACGGGGTTCAAAAATTCAATATGCAATTGAAAATCACCGAATGCTTTTTTTGTTTCGATGGCACCAGTCCCAGGTTTTACAATGATTTGTCCACCTTCTACTGTCCAATCGGCAGCTGGGTTTAAATAATTTTCATCTAATTGATTCACCATGTCATTCATTTCCTTTACAGTTCCTCTTTCGTGTATGAACTGTGGCTTTTGCCACTGAGATAAATCTTTTCCATCAAATAAAACAATTGCATCAGAAGGTGAAGCATTGTAATTACCTGGCGTAACCACGGTTGGTTCTGGCTCCCAAACTTCAGTGAGTTTTGGGTCTGTTATTTTTTGTGCTTTGCATGAAAAAAACAGAAGAAGCACTAATAAATTGAGTATATATGATTTCATGTTTTTATAATTTTAAAAATGAAAATCTGGGTTTTACAAAAAAAAGTTATTCTCAAACATCTTTTTGATTTTGATTTCTAAATTCCTAAAATAGAATTATTCAATTCCTCATCTGAACCAGTCCCTGCAAAATCGTCGAATTTTTTGTCACTCGTTTCAATAATACAAGACTGAATAAATGGTGCACCTTCACGAGCACCTTGCTCTGGTGATTTGAGACAACATTCCCATTCCATCACTGCCCAGCCATCATAACCATGTTGTGTCAATTTTGAAAAAATTGACTTAAAGTCAACTTGTCCATCACCGAGTGACCGAAAACGCCCTGGTCGATCTACCCATTCTTGAAATCCACCATAAACGCCCGAACGACCTGTTGGATTAAACTCTGCATCTTTTACGTGGAACATTTTGATATGCTCATGGTAAATATCGATAAACGCCAAATAATCCAATTGCTGTAAAACAAAATGACTTGGGTCGTATAATATTTTCGCACGAGAATGATTACCCGTTGCTTCTAAAAACCGCTCGAAAGTTACGCCATCATGCAAGTCTTCTCCTGGGTGAATTTCATAACAAGCATCCACACCCATTTCATCAAAATGATTCAAGATTGGCAACCAACGATCTGCTAATGCTTTGAAGCCAGTCTCTACCAAACCAGCAGGTCGTTGCGGCCATGGATAAACCGTATGCCACATCAATGCACCCGAAAAAGTAGCATGAACATCAATCCCCAAATTACGACTTGCAGTTGCTGCTTTCTTGACGGTTTCAATCGCCCATTCTGTTCGTGCTTTGGGATTGCCCCTCAAATGCTCTGGCGCAAATCCATCAAACATTTGATCATAAGCTGGATGAACCGCAACTAATTGACCTTGTAAATGCGTCGAGAGTTCTGTGATTTCCAATCCATAAGAATTGACTTTTCCTTTTAATTCGTCACAATAGGTTTTGCTATCCGCAGCCTTATCTAAATCAATATACGCTGATTCCCAAGTTGGTATTTGGATGCCTTTGTAACCTAAATCTGCTGCCCATTTGCAGATGCCATCTAAAGTATTGAAAGGTGGATTTTTGTCAGCGAATTGCGCGAGGAATATTGCGGGACCTTTTATCATTTCTTTCTTTTTTATTGAAGTTGTTTGTCAAAGAAAGATAAAATTTGATTTTAAACAAAGAAGCAGCATTACTAAGACCTTGAATTTGTTTAAAAACTCATTGAGAACCTTTCTTCAGTTACCCGCTTAACTGAAGATTTAAAAAAGCGTGTTTTGAATAATAAATTGGCAGCTTAGATTACTCAAACCGTCTAAACGCCTTCAACAACCGCTCTGGCAGATCAGCCATACAAGCTGCTTCATAATCGGCATAAGTACAAGGAATCAGCTCGTGGCGTTTTTGTTTTTTCTTCGTTTTCACAGGCACTTGAATCCACCAACGACCAGAACGATTACTTTTCCAAAAAGAAATTTCGTACTCTAAATCTTCGAGCGCAACAACGTACTCAGTGAGTGCCGTTTTGGAGGCAGGAAAATCGTTTTTGCGGTCATAAAACCCATCAATGAAGTACCAAACCATTTGCGCGATTAATTGCGCTGTTTGACCGTACATATCGTTTTGATGCGTGAATCCGTGAATACTAAATGATTTCAATTTATCACTGTTTCCAGCATAACGGCAAAGTTGACAAGCGCCTTCACTCGTCAAACCATTTGGCGTTGGAATATCTTGACCTGGAGCATAAACCGAGTTCAAAGCCGCTATATTAAAACTCATAAAATCTGCATCCCTTACGAATGGTTCTGCTACTTTAAAATCATTACGAATCGCTCCTAATCTCAAGAAATCAAAATTGCGCTCATCTAAATATTTATAAACAGGGTGCTCTACAAAATGTCCTTGCAAACCAATATTCGTATAATGAAAGAGTGCATTTCTTTTTTTCTTAAAAATCTCATTGAGTGGGCCATGGTTCAAGTCTTCTGCAAACGCATCGTAACGTACCCGTTCATCTACTTCTAACATATTCACAGCAGATTGTGCTTGCTTATGTGCATAAAATTGCGCTGTCATTGTCTGCGAACCTTTACCAATCAAAATTGGAACAATGCCACTTTCAATCAATTCTTTGAGGACTCCAGTAATGAAATTTTTATTTTGATTTCGAAGGTTACCGAGATCTGCTATTTTTAGTTTTTTGAATGGAAAAGCCAACGGATACAATTCTTTCCGGACAGCATCTGCAGATTCACTTTCTAAACCAATAATTGCAATTTTAACTCTTGAAAGTTTAGGTAAAGTTTCAGCATAAACTTCAATATTGGAACCCGTATGCCACGCACCAGAGCGAATACTGAGTAACGTGGAAGAACTGATAGGTTGAAGCCAACTTTGAAGCATAGGTTACTGAGTTTTAAGTTGAAAGTTCTGTGTTGAATGTCGAATGAATCACTCTTTGAATTTATAACTTTTAACCTTTTTTCTTAAATGGGTGCGTTAATTGTAGTCCAAAGTAAATCTTTGAGTTCCGTAATTCCTTGAGTAGTGACTGAAGAAATAAAAATAGAGGTAACGTCTTCAGGCATTTCTGATTTTATCATTTCTTTCAACTCACCATCAATCAAATCGCTTTTGGTGATAGCCAAAATTCGCGGCTTGTCAAGCAACTCTGGATTAAACATTTTCAACTCGTTGAGTAAAATTGAAAATTCCTTTTTGATATTATCTGAATCACAAGCGATCATGAAAAGCAAAACAGAATTCCGCTCAATGTGTCTCAAGAACCGATGACCGATTCCTTTTCCTTCGTGCGCTTTTTCAATAATACCAGGAATATCAGCCATGATAAATGACTTTGAATCTCGATAGGAAACAATTCCTAAATTGGGTACTAAAGTCGTAAAAGCATAACTCGCAATCTTTGGCTTTGCAGCCGAAACGGCAGCTAAAAGCGTCGATTTTCCTGCATTTGGAAAACCTACCAAACCGACATCAGCGAGTACTTTTAATTCTAAAATTTTCCATTCTTCACTTCCTTCTTCACCGGGTTGTGCGTAGCGAGGAGCTTGATTAGTTGCCGTTTTGAAGTGGTCGTTTCCAAGTCCACCTCTTCCGCCTTTGACCAAAATTACTTCTTGACCATCGGTCTCAATTTCAAAAAGCACTTCTCCTGATTCCGCATCTTTTGCAATGGTTCCAATGGGTACATCCAAAATCACATCCTCTCCATCAGAGCCTGATTTTCGATTTTTCATACCATTGCCACCATCTTTTGCGAAGATGTGTTTTCGATATTTCAAATGAAGTAATGTCCACATTTGCTTGTTGCCTCGCAAAATGACATGACCACCTCGACCACCGTCACCACCATCTGGGCCACCTTTGGGCAAATACAGTGCTCGGTGAAAATGAGTTGATCCAGCACCTCCTTTGCCTGAGCGACAAAAGACTTTCACGTAATCTACAAAGTTCTGATTGGACATTATTTGTTTTAAGGAAAAAAGAAGCGCAAAGGTAGGAATGATTTTAAACCCATTCTAATTTATTAAGTTTGAGGCAACTGTGAAGCTGTTTAAATTTTTTGCTCTATGTCTTAAAATTTTCTTTTCCCTTAACTGTCAATAGATTTTCAACTTCGACCGAACCACGGGATTTGTCTAAGAACGTAAAAAATTAAAGAATCCGCCGCGGCGGATTCTTTAATTTTTTACCCCAATTAGCAAAAATATAATTTCTACAAACTATGAAATTTGTACCTAATTCCTAATGCACCCCGTGCATCAATTTTTTCAATAATGGATTTAACAACATGATTAAAACACCAGCTCCGATTGGCACAACTGTAAATATCATAAAGAAATCACTTAATGATGATTCAGCAGTAATCTGATCAATCATTCCACCCATTGTGTGCGCTAATTTATTACCAGCTGCAATTGCCAAATACCACACTCCAAACATGAATGCAATCATACGTCCTGGCACTAATTTACTCACATAAGAAAGCCCCACAGGAGACAAACAAAGTTCTCCAAGTGTATGGAACAAATAAGCAAAAACTAACCACATCATACTGACCTGAGCAGTTTGTGCACCTTGTGGAATTGAACCTGAACCAATTACTAAAAAGTAGAAACCAATTCCCAATAGGATTAATCCAAAACCATATTTCATGGCTGCACTTGGATTGTATTTACTCTCCCACCAACGTGAGAAAAGCGGTGCAAACATGATGATGAACAATGAATTCAAAATGCCAAACCAAGTCGCTGGCACTTCTGTTCCAACTGAAGAAAATTCACGATTAACTTTATAAAGTACAATCGCCCAAATAGCAAGAAAACTAATTCCTAAAATAATATTAGAAAGAGAAATTCGACTGAACGTTTTAGAGAATAACTTCCCAAGTACCCAAGTGATAATCAACAACGGCAGAATCGTTACAATTAAATCAATAATTTTAAACGTACTTGCAGCACTCCCCTCTAACGCTCTCGCCGTATAATCTTTTGCAAAAATTGACATAGAACCCGCTGCTTGCTCAAAAGATGCCCAGAAGAATACTGTAAAGAATGCAAAAATGGCAACGGCAATCATTCTGTCTCTTACGACAGGTGCGTAACGAACTATTCGCATTCCAAGAATTGTGAATAGCAATACTCCCATG